>NZ_DKHR01000037.1:7867-107937 GCF_002453835.1 Psychrobacter sp. UBA6739 | reverse complement strand
TCTTTATAAGTAAACCCGCGCCCCCAACGCCTACGCGTAAACCCAAGCTCATCATCACTGACATAGCGCAGATTAGCAAGGCGAGCGAGTTTTTCATAATCATGGCGTATGTCTTGCGTGGTTGTTTGGTCATTTAGCGTCGCCATAATAGATACTCGATTGATAAAATAGTCGTTTTAGCATAATGAATTGCGATGGTTTTTGCTGTTTATTTGCCACGAGCAAAGTGTAATTGATGTGTAAAAAAACACGCTTAAAAGGGTTCTAAATAATGAGCTTTTGAGCCATAATTTGACAACAATCACAATTTAATTTGAATAAAACACAATGAAAAATACTTCTATAAAGATAGCAGCATTATCTAAAGACGATTACGAATTTTGGTTACCTTTGTGGCAAAACTATCTAAAATTTTATGAGACCAGTTTGCCATCAAGTACCATCCAAAACACGTGGCACAGTTTGCTCGATAGTAACGTGCCGATTTATGGGTTTGGTGCTTGGCAGGACGACAAGTTAGTAGGTATCACCCATGTGGTGCTACATCCCAATACTTGGAATACCACTGAATGCTGTTATTTAGAAGATTTATATGTCAATGAACAGCTACGCGGACAAGGCGTAGGACGAGTACTGATTGAAAAGGTGTGTGAGTTCGCTCGTAGTAAAAACTGCAACCGTGTTTATTGGACGACACAAGAGGGCAACACCACGGCGCGCAAACTCTATGACGCAATCGCCACTCAAACAGATATGGTGCAATATCGTAAGAACTTATAATGGTTGTCCAATACTTTATGACTCAAACTTATCTCAAAATGCAATCATAAAAAAAACGCCAAGCGTTAAACACTTGGCGTTAATCGGTTGACTACTGCTCTAAAAATGCTTATTTACCATAAATACATAAATAAGCCGTTTCTACTGCCACTTTTACTTGAAACTTCTGATTGGCTTCAACAGTAAATTGCTCACCTGCATTAAAGGTTTGCCATTCATCACTCTCTGGCAATTTGGCCGTCAATGCACCACTGACCACGCTCATGGTTTCAAATTCGCTGGTGCCAAATTCGTACTCGCCAATTTCCATCACCCCAACTGTTGCAGGCTTAGTTGCCGTTTGAAAGGCAATAGAAGTGACTTTATTATCAAAATAACTGTTAACGCTTGGCATAATTTTCCTTAATTAAATATTAGTTACTATTTTATTTTACAACCCTGCTTTTAAGCTCGCTTCGATAAACTGGTCGAGGTCTCCATCGAGTACCGCACCAGTGTTAAAGGTTTCAACGCCAGTACGCAAGTCTTTGATACGTGAATCATCGAGTACATAAGAGCGAATTTGACTGCCCCAACCGACGTCTGACTTGCCATCCTCGACCGCTTGCTGAGATTCCATGCGTTTTTGCATCTCAAGCTCATAAAGCTTAGCACGCAGCAACTTCATCGCCGTCGCTTTGTTCCCATGTTGGCTACGTTCGTTCTGACAAGTGACCACCACGCCACTTGGCTCGTGGGTGATACGTACCGCAGAATCGGTCGTGTTCACATGCTGACCACCCGCACCCGATGAGCGATAAGTATCGATACGCAAATCTGCTGGATTGATGTCAATCTCGATATTATCATCAATTTCAGGCGACACAAAAACGGCAGCAAACGAGGTATGACGACCGTTATTGCTATCAAATGGTGATTTACGGACTAAGCGATGCACGCCGATTTCGGTACGTAACCAACCAAAAGCGTAATCCCCTTTAATCTCAATCGTTGCTGATTTAATACCAGCCACGCTACCAGAAGATACTTCAATGACCTCAACTTTGAAGCCATGCGATTCCGCCCAGCGTGTATACATACGCAACAGCATCTCTGCCCAATCCTGCGCCTCAGTGCCGCCACTACCCGACTGGATATCTAAGTAGCAGTTATTAGGATCCATCTCACCACTAAACATGCGACGGAATTCTAAATCCGCAACGCGTTTCTCCGCATTGTCGAGCTCTGCTTGCACATCCGCCAGCAAGGATTCATCCTCTGCTTCTACCGCCAGCTCCAGCATGGCAGACGCATCTTCCAATGTATTCTCAAGCGACACCACAACATCGATGACGCCATCAAGCTGGCTTTTTTCTTTATTAATCTTAGTCGCACGCTCTGGATCATTCCATAGCTCGGGGTTTTCTAACTCTAAATTGACTTCTTCTAAGCGTTCTTGCTTACCATCGAAGTCAAAGATACCTCCGCAAGTCCTGCCCACGCTCTGATAAATCTTTGATTCGTTCTTGATACGGATTGATTTCCATAAAGTTTCCTGTCTTTTTAAATAAATATCTCACTGATATGGCGCTATTTTAAATGAGATTGACGATAAATAGTTGGCTAATTATGACTGGCTTTATATTAAATAACGTTAAACCGCCTAAATCGACCAATCCTCTACCGCCCAGCGATGCGACAACGCATGAGCATGTAGCGCCTCATCGGGTGACACACAAATAGCCACATCCGCCCACTCAAGCAATGGAATGTCATTTTTGGAATCTGAATAAGCATAAGTTTTATCAAAAGTCGTGCCTGCTGATTGCTGCTTCTCTAACCATTTATTCAAATGGTAAATCTTACCCTCTTTAAAGTTTGGCTTGTCTGTCAATTTGCCCGTATAGCGCTCATTTTTTATCTCAAGCGGCGTTGATAACACATTGGCACCTTCGATACCAAAACGCTTGGCGATAGCCGAAACCACAAAATCATTGGTCGCAGAAATAATCACCACCTCATGACCTTTTTCAACATGCTGACAAAGCACTTCCATCGCTTTTGGGCGTATGTGTGGCTCAATTTCACTTTTAATATAGTCTTCTCGTAGCTCATGCAATCTATCCATCGGTAAGCTACTCAAAAACTGCGCCACAAATTCATTATATTCCGTCGCATCAAGCGTACCTTCGATATAGTCTTGGTAAAACTTTTGATTGGCCGTGCGGTATTGCGCTTCATCGACGAGGTCATGTTTGACGATATACTCGCCCCATAAATAGTCGCTATCGACGTCGAGCAAAGTATGATCTAAATCAAAAAGTGCCAGCTCTTTTGGAGAAAATTGTGCTTGTGTTGCCTGCATAATGAGACCTTATTATTGTTTGTTGAAGGACAGAAATACAACTGGTTTTTCATAACCATCGCTTTGGAGATAAATAATGATATGAAAAATTTCTCAATAATTTTTCTTGAATACTACTGTTTACCAAATAAAATTATGGTAACTTTATTTATATAACTTGTGGTTAGGCTGTGTCCTCACTCTGAACGAAAGCGCCTAAATGGGCTAAAAATGGTGACACGCCCTAGTATCTGTTTTGCTTACTTCATCATAAAAATAGAGAATCGCATGGAAGCGCCTGATGTCAAAAATGTTTTGCCAAGTAAAACGCGTCGCCCTGCCCGTTCGATCAAAGAAATCAGACAACGTCAGCTGGGTAAAAGCTATCAATCACCTTTCGACCGTATACTGTATGCGATCTTAAATGGTGTGATGTACGGCGTTGGCGGTTTACTTATCGATCTTACTATTGTGGTTATTCGCTCAATAGCTGGTATAGGTAATGGCGACGTTTTTTGGTTATTCACCCCATTTATGTTGGTCGTGGGCGCAATCATGGGTTTTATCGTTGGTAAAAATGCTGGCGCTGAGAGCGTCAATGCGCTCAACATCAACGAAACAACCAATCATAACGCTTACCTTAATGACTACTCTATACGCCACGATATTTTTCGCGGACTGATTATTGGTATTATCATTTTTGCCATCATTTGGCTGGTCATGATGCTGATGGTATAAAGCCTCTCTATGTAAAAAACGTTTGCCTGATTTATTTAAAAACAATAGATCAATATCAGACAATTCAAGGATTCTTTATAAATTTCTGCTTAATCAGGCATGGCCACTTCTGTTAAGCCCGTTTTAAACTTTTGACAACGCTCCGCATAATGCATTGCTGATAATTTCAACATCGCTGCTTGCTCATCTGTCAATGTTTTCACCACTTTGGCTGGTGCGCCCATCACTAAAGAATTGTCCGGAATAACTTTGCCTTCGGTGACCAAAGCTTTGGCACCAATGATACAGTTTTTGCCAATTTTGGCATTGTTCAATACCACTGCCCCAATACCAATTAAGCTATTGTCACCGACTTCGCAGCCGTGCAGCATCGCTAAATGACCAATGGTGACATAGTTGCCGATTTTGACCTCAATGCCTGCATCAGTATGAATGACACTGTTTTCTTGTACATTACTATAATCGCCGATATGAATGCGCTCATTATCACCGCGAATCACTGCACCAAACCACACGTTAGCTTGATGACCCAAATAGACATCACCTATCACTCGTGCTGAGTCTGCGACCCAACCATTAAAAGGTACCGCGAATTCGGGCACCTTGTTTAAATATTGATAAATCATAACGGCTCCTTGTTATATATAGTAATGAAATAGGTCAGTCATGAAAATTAGTCATGAAAGCGAATCATAAAGACCAGATATCTCGATTTGCTGTCCATTGTGGCAAAGCCAAAAGGGAAAATCCAGCGCTATTAACGGCTAATAGTTAAAGCCATACTTTTCAATCTAAAAATCGGCTGGCTATCTGCGGGCAGATTGTATATAATGCGCAAAATCTGTGCCTAAGCGAGCGGACATGATGCAAGTTACCTATTCACTATCTAGTGGGTTTTGTAGTTTCCATCAATAATGTCTTCTCGCTTTTTTGTGGAAAAATTTTGGGTTTAGGTGTTTTTTAGTATCCATTAATAGCAATTTTTGCGATACAAAAAACCATTTCTAATCTAACATTTAATCATGAAAATCATGGCACTCACTAATAACAGCGGAGGCAAACCTTGAATTCATCGGCAGAAATACAAGCAATTTTGGCATTAGCAGACGGTACGATTTTTCGCGGTGTGAGTATCGGCAGTCTCGGTCATCGTGTCGGTGAGGTGGTGTTTAATACAGCCATGACAGGGTACCAAGAAATCCTAACCGACCCAAGTTATGCGCGCCAGCTGGTCACGCTAACCTATCCGCACATCGGCAATACTGGTACCAATAGCGAGGACACTGAGTCTGGCAATGGTCATCAAGTATGGGCCGACGGTCTTATCATCCGTGATGCCACAATGGTTACCTCAAACTTCCGTAATTCAGAATCATTAAGCGATTATTTATCACGTAACGATACCGTTGCAATCGCTGAGATTGATACCCGTCAATTGACTCGTCTACTACGTGATAAAGGCGCTCAAAACGGCTGTATCATGACCGCCTCTAACGGCGAGACTATCAGCACAGATGACGAGCAGCAAGCCATTAAACTGGCACAAGAGTTCGCTGGTATCGAAGGCATGGACTTGGCAAAAGAATGCTGTACTAAAGAGACGTTCGAATGGACAGCAGGTACGTGGGATTTATCAGATACCTTACTTAACCGTGATGCCATTGGCAGCCATGATAGCGGTACTGGCGGCTTCTTTAAGCAACTCGGCACTCACATCGATTCTAAATACAATGTCGTCGCCTACGACTTCGGCAGCAAAACCAACATCCTACGTATGCTGGTTGACCGCGGCTGTCATGTAACCGTCGTTCCAGCACAAACCCCTATCGCAGACGTACTCGCGATGAATCCAGACGGTATCTTCTTATCAAACGGTCCTGGCGACCCTGCAGCCTGCGACTATGCTATCGATGCCGTACGTCATATCATTGAAAAAACTGATGTGCCAACCTTTGGCATCTGCTTAGGTCATCAGTTGATTGGTCTAGCTAGCGGCGCAAACACCATTAAAATGAAAACCGGTCATCACGGCGCCAACCATCCAGTTCAAGACTTAGCAGCTGGCACGGTTATGATTACCAGTCAGAACCATGGTTTTGCGGTTGATGAAGACACGCTGCCTGATAACGTTAAATCTACCCATCGCTCATTATTCGATGGTACCAACCAAGGTATCGAGCTGACCAATAAGCCTGTCTTTAGCTTCCAAGGTCATCCAGAAGCCAGCCCCGGCCCGCATGATTGTGCGCCACTGTTTGATAAGTTTGCTGAGATGATGGCAGCGGCTAAAGCTTAAGCAGTTAATCAGCTTTTAAGTATCAGTCATTAGCAAGCAGTAAGTATTCGTTATACAGCTTAGATCACGCATGATGGTTTAAGCTGAGCCACGCAAAATATCGTTTTATTAAAGTGTTGTTTTATTAAAATATAGCACTGTTCAAATACGATTTTAGCCGAATATAAATCAATTAAAATATCATACTAACGAAGGTAGCCCTAACTATGCCAAAACGTATCGACATAAAAAGCATTCTTATCATAGGCGCAGGTCCTATCGTCATCGGTCAAGCATGTGAGTTTGATTATTCGGGTGCACAGGCCTGTAAAGCGCTAAAAGAAGAAGGCTACCGCGTCATCTTGGTCAACTCAAACCCTGCGACCATCATGACTGACCCTACCATGGCGGACGCGACTTATATTGAGCCAATTACTTGGCAGACCGTTGAGCAAATCATTGCTAAAGAACGTCCTGACGCGATCTTACCAACGATGGGCGGACAGACCGCTCTAAACTGTGCCTTAGAATTAGACAAGCATGGCGTCTTGACCAAGTATAACTGCGAATTGATTGGCGCGACCAAAGACTCAATCGAGATGGCAGAAGATCGCAACTTGTTCGATAAAGCCATGAAGCGTATCGGTCTTGAATGCCCACGCGCTGAAACCGCTGAGACGATGGAAGAAGCCTTTGCGACCCAAGAAAAAATGGGCTATCCGTGTATTATTCGTCCGTCGTTCACCATGGGCGGCTCAGGCGGCGGTATCGCATACAATCGCGATGAATTTATCGAGATTTGTGAGCGTGGCTTTGATTTATCACCAAACCATCAGCTCCTTATCGATGAATCGCTAATCGGTTGGAAAGAGTATGAGATGGAAGTGGTTCGTGACAAAAATGACAACTGCATCATCATCTGTGCGATTGAGAACTTTGATCCAATGGGTGTGCATACGGGCGACTCAATCACGGTTGCACCAGCACAAACTTTGACCGACAAAGAATACCAAATCATGCGTAATGCCTCATTGGCAGTACTGCGTGAAATCGGCGTTGAAACAGGCGGCTCAAACGTTCAGTTCGGTATTAACCCTGATACTGGTCGTATGGTCGTCATCGAGATGAATCCACGTGTGTCACGCTCATCAGCATTGGCGTCAAAAGCCACTGGCTTCCCGATTGCCAAAATCGCGGCAAAACTAGCAATTGGTTACACGCTAGATGAATTGCAAAATGATATCACTGGTGGCAAAACGCCAGCTAGCTTTGAGCCTGCGCTTGATTATGTGGTCACAAAAATTCCACGTTTTAACTTTGAAAAATTCCCACAAGCCGATAGTGTGTTATCTACACAAATGAAATCGGTTGGTGAAGTCATGGCGATTGGTCGTAACTTCCAAGAATCGATGCAAAAAGCCTTACGCAGTATGGAAACTGGCAATGATGGTTTTGATGAGCAAATTGACTTATCGAAAGTTAGCATTGAAAAGGCACGTAGCGAAATCACCAATCGCTTAACCATTCCAACGCCTGAACGTATTTATTATATTGCGGATGCTTTCCGTATCGATATGAGCGTCGATGAAGTATTCAACTTAACCAAAATCGATCCATGGTTCTTGGTACAAATCGAAGATATCGTGAAAACTGAAGCTCAAGTCAAAGCGTTAGGTTTTGGTGGTTTAACTGAGAAGAACTTACGCAGCTTTAAGCGTAAAGGTTTATCAGATTTGCGTTTGGCAAAACTCCTTGGTGTCTCACAAAAGCAACTACGTAAAAAGCGTTGGGACTTAAACGTCTATCCAGTCTATAAGCGCGTCGATACCTGCGCGGCAGAATTTGCCACCAGCACCGCCTATATGTACTCAACCTACGATAGCGAATGTGAAGCCAACCCAACGAATAACAAGAAAATCATGGTTATCGGTGGCGGTCCTAACCGTATCGGTCAAGGTATCGAGTTTGACTATTGCTGTGTACACGCAGCCCTTGCGATGCGCGAAGACGGTTACGAGACCATCATGGTCAACTGTAACCCTGAAACGGTTTCAACCGATTATGACACTTCTGACCGTCTGTATTTCGAACCAATCACGTTAGAGGACGTGTTAGAAATCGTCCGTATCGAAAATCCTGATGGTGTGATTGTACAGTTTGGTGGTCAAACGCCATTGAAACTGGCGCGCGCCCTTGAAGCTGCTGGTGTTAAAATCATCGGTACTAGCCCAGATGCGATTGACCGCGCTGAAGACCGCGAACGCTTCCAACATATGATTCAGCAACTGAACCTTATCCAACCAACCAATGCTTTAGCGACGAGCTTAGAAGATGGTTTGGTCAAGGCAAAAGACGTTGGTTATCCGCTGGTAGTACGCCCATCTTACGTATTAGGTGGTCGTGCGATGGAAATCGTATATAACGAAGATGAGCTAAGACATTATCTGCGCACTGCCGTACA
This sequence comes from Psychrobacter sp. UBA6739, assembly GCF_002453835.1. Lineage (NCBI taxonomy): Bacteria > Pseudomonadati > Pseudomonadota > Gammaproteobacteria > Moraxellales > Moraxellaceae > Psychrobacter > Psychrobacter sp. UBA6739. The sequence continues at coordinate 99,360 of NZ_DKHR01000037.1, read as the reverse complement.
AGCATCAAACGAAGCGCCCGTACTATTAGATCGATTCTTAGACGATGCGATTGAAGTCGATGTCGACTGCGTTAGCGACGGTACAGACGTGGTGATTGGCGGTATCATGCAGCATATCGAACAAGCGGGTGTGCACTCTGGTGACTCAGCCTGTTCATTGCCACCTTACTCATTATCTGATGAGCTGTGCGATGTGATGCGCGCGCAAACGGTCGCCATGGCAAAAGAGCTTGGTGTTGTCGGCTTAATGAACGTACAGTTTGCCGTAAAAGGTGAAACAATTTATATCTTAGAAGTGAACCCTCGTGCTGCCCGTACCGTGCCGTTTGTCTCTAAATGTATCGGTACTTCACTAGCGCAAATCGCGGCACGCTGCATGGCTGGCACCTCACTAAAAGACCAAGGCTTTACCACTGAAATCGTTCCGGCATTTTTCGCGGTCAAAGAAGCGGTATTCCCGTTTGCGAAGTTCCCCGGAGTTGATCCAATCTTGAGCCCTGAGATGAAATCAACCGGTGAAGTGATGGGCGTCGGTAAAACCTTTGGCGAAGCATTTTATAAAGCCATTATCGGTAGTAATGAACGTCTGCCAGGTCTACCGACCGAAGGCGAAACCAAAACTGTCTTTATCTCAGTACGTGATAGTGACAAAGCACAAATCGCCCCTATCGCTCGCCAGCTTGTCGACTTTGGTTTTAACATTGTATCAACCACTGGTACGCAAAAAATATTGAGCGACGCCGGTATTGAGTGCAAGCAAATCAATAAAGTTACCGAAGGTCGCCCGCATATCGTCGATGCCTTGAAAAATGGTAAAATCGACCTTATTATCAATACCACTGAAGGCAAACAGGCACAAGAGGATTCATTCTCTATCCGCCGTAGTGCCCTGCAAGGTAAAGTATTTTATGTGACGACTTTAGGGGCGGCAGACGCGGTTTGTAAATCTTATGCCATTGACCTACCGTTTGAGGTCTATAAGCTACAAGATTTGCACGAACAAGCAAAGACTATTGCTTAGCTCTATTGACTTAGCAGCATAATTTCAGTAGATTAAGCATAACGGCAACGCTCGTTTAACAGCGGATGCAAAACTTGTTATCGATTTTTATATAACAATAGGGCTTTAAAAAAACGTACGGCTTAAAAAAGCAGTACTTTAAAAAAATAAAGTTTTAAAAAGATAGACCTAAAAAGCATAGTGGCTAAACTGCGACTATGCTTTTTATTACGTAAGGTTAAAGTGCCTTGTTTGTCAGTGTATCCATGCTCACAGATAAGCGCGTGTTTAGTGGTTACGCAGTCTAAACCTCATTCTTTTTATATCTTCACATACTCATTGCAACAACACTGACACCATCTCACTATTCACTAAGAGTAGGAGATGGTGTGGTGTTATTGGTTTAAGGAAAAAACATGCAACGTTATCCCATGACTCCGCAAGGACATGCGGCTCTAGAAGCCGAATTAAAACAGTTAAAAAGTATCGACCGTCCACGCATCACTGCTTCTATCGCTGAAGCCCGTGAACACGGCGATTTGAAAGAAAATGCTGAATATCATGCTGCTCGCGAACAGCAAGGTTTTTGTGAAGCGCGTATCCGTGATATCGAAGCCAAACTTGGCGGCGCGCAAGTGATTGATCCTGCAACATTGCCAAAAGATGGTCGTGTGATATTCGGCGTGAGCGTCGTTATCGAAAACATGGACACCGGAGAAGAAAAACAATACAAAATCGTTGGTGATGATGAAGCAGACTTTAAAGCGGGTAAAATCTCAGTCAATTCACCGATCGCACGTGGTTTGATTGGTAAGTCTGAAGGCGATGAAGCGCGTATTGAAACGCCAAAAGGCGTGGTCGAATACGAAATCATGAAAGTGATTTACGATTAATTTTCCTGATTTGAGAAATATCTGGATAGGATAAATATCTGGATAGAAAGCCTTTGATAGCAATTCTTTGATAAATAAAAAGCTTTTGATGACAGCAGTATTTTAACGTGAATAAGCTGGCAATTCGCCTAGCAAATGAACGTAGAAAGTAGTACACAACCTCATTATGAATAGAGCAGAAGTTACACAACGCTGCTTTTTTAGTCTGTTTGTTTTAGCGCATAATTGCTCGAGTATAGATGCTGAGCCTTGTGACTATTACAAGTGTCTCATTATAAGTATTAGACATCAGTGCTTAGCAACTGACTAAAATAATGATGGAGAGATAGCGAACGTTGGCTATCATTAGTATCTTTACCCTCGTTATTTGACATGGTTTACATGCTCATTTGACGGGGGTTTTTCTTTTCTAGGTGTTGTTTTCTAAGCGTTATTTTTTACGCTTTGCTTTCTGCTACTACATTAGCGGCTTTATTTACTGTTATTTTAAAGGAATCTATTATGACCATACACATCGATATGCCAGCGTTACTGACTATAAATAAGAAGGCGTTTACCCAGCACAGCCTCGTCAAAAAAAGCGTGATAAGCACTGCTATTCCAACAATCTTAGCAGGCGCTTTATTGACGGTATCTACCGCACATGCTGCGCCTGAAATCGCCATCACTTCGTCTGCTGGTAATAGCACTACCGTCGTTGAGCAGTATTCTGACGGTAAAACCGCGACCATTACAGCGACACCACACGGCATCACTATGCAAGACGGCATGCCTTATGCTGTGACTCAAGTAACTAACGTTCCACGCTATACGGTTCGCCAAGTAGCCAGTAATGGTGCGAGCAATACGGTCGTCACCCAAGGCAGCACCACGGTTACAAGCGTACCTGTGACCAACCAAGTCACCAATCAAACAAGCAAAGTTGATGTCATAGCCGTGCCGACGACTAGCGTGACACAAGTATTGCCTGTGACGACGGCTACCCAATTGCCAGTCATCAATACACCAACGACAACCGTAGTGACGAACCAACCTGCAACGACGCAAATAGTATCTACGTCTTTAGATGCTCTGCAACTGACCCCGACCTTTAGTACGCCTGACGTGGTGAATGCACAAACCAAAGTGATGAAAATATTAAAAAACAAAGATGGTCGCGAAGTGGCTGTCCCTGCGAACCATATCGCCCCTGGCGACATCATCGAATACCACACCACTTATACCAATACCACGGCACAACCCGTCACTGACATCAATGCCATGGTGTCACTGCCAAATGGCGTGCAATTGGTATCATTGAATAGCCCACTACCAACGCTTGCGACAACAGGCGGCGACAGTTATCAGACTATCCAACAAGTTGGCAATACTGTAGTCATCACAGAAAACTATTCTGGACTAAAATGGAACTTGGTTGACCTTCCTGCTAATGCACCGCAAACGGTTGTTATACGTGCGAAAGTTCAGTGAAAATTAGATTTTAAAGTTTAGATTTGAAAATATTGTTATTTAATAAATCTTAAAATTAATAAAAGGTCTTGCCGGCTAATTTCCTAGTCAGCAAGACCTTTTTGATGAGTGTACTTTATTCCTTAACAACCAACCTTTTGCTATAGTGCTATTAACTCAAAACAAATATCCGGTCATTATTTCCATGTATAAATTTACTCCTCTCTCTACATTGGTTTTTATTATTTACGGTTGTATTTTGAGTTCTATATCTTGGGCTGAAGCTGCCGAATCAAAACTTGACGCTAGCTTTTATATGTCGAAAATTTGTACTGCCTATATGAGTAAAGACGGTCATGAGTATTGCGATGATGGTTATATCATTAAAAGCGAAACGTTAAATAATGGTGAAGTAATAGAAACCGTGCTTATGAATGGAATAGGTCATTACGGCTGGAACCATACTTCGCTCAAAAAAATCGATAAAGATACTTATCATGTCTATATCGACTGTGGCAACCCGTGCGGTGCTAATATGCTATTTGGTCGTGGCGGCAAGGAGCAATACTTTGGCCGTTATTTCACCTTTGACCTAAACAGTCGGTGTAGCATTGGATATAATAATGATAAACAATTATGGACGGCTAGCCGATTTTTTTCAGATAAAGAAATCGATTTTCCTTCGACCTATGACCCTGACGCTTTTGCAGCTTACCCCAAGTACAACGTCGAGTTTGATAAAAAAGGACGTCTCATTGTCAAAGAATACTTCTCAGAAGAAGTAATTCAAACATTGCCTAATCCCTGCTCTCATAATTAAAAAAATTTCATAAATAGCACGACAACAGTTGTCGCATGAAATAAATATTTCTTCAATAATTACAGTGACTTACAAGACAATTTGCTAAAATAATAGCCAATAAATGAATTGGTAATCTTATGGCCACCATCAATTATGAACGACTACAAGGCAAGCTCAATATTTTAGCGGATGCTGCTAAATATGATGTTTCTTGCTCATCCTCCGCTGGTACGCGCAAAAACCAAGGCGGTGGTCTAGGCGATGCTTCTGCAACTGGTATTTGTCACAGCTACACTGAAGATGGTCGCTGCGTCAGCTTGTTAAAAATCCTCTTAACCAATCACTGTATTTACGACTGTGCTTATTGCACCTCACGCAAAAGTAATGACACCCCACGCGCTGCTTTTAGCGTCGAGGAAGTCGTTGATTTAACCATGCAGTTTTATCGTCGTAACTATATCGAAGGGTTATTTCTGAGCTCAGGTATCTTTAAAAGTGGCGATTATACGATGGAGCGACTGGTTGAGGTCGCTAAGATATTGCGGACACGTGAACGCTTTAATGGCTATATCCATTTAAAGACCATTCCGGGTGCATCAAAAGAATTGCTGTTAGAAGCGGGATTATACGCTGATCGCCTCAGCGTTAATATCGAGATTCCGACCAAATCAGGCCTAGCACTGCTCGCCCCAGAAAAATCACATGATGAATTAAAAGCACCGATGGAAATGGTTAAAACTGAAATTATTACGATCAAAGAGAGCCGGAAAACCCATAAAAAAGCGCCGAAATTTGTGCCAGCAGGTCAAACCAGTCAGATGATTGTTGGCGCTAGTAACGAGACTGACTTGCAAGTAATTCAGTTATCGAGTCATTTCTATAAACAGTATGATTTAAAACGCGTTTACTATTCTGGCTATGTACCGATGTTGTCCGACAGCCGCTTGCCAGCGATTGGAACGCCCGTGCCGATGATACGTGAAAACCGCCTTTATCAAGCGGACTGGCTAATGCGCTTTTATGGTTTTGGCGCGCATGAAATCGTTGAACCTGACTCGCCATTTCTAGACTTAGACTGCGACCCAAAGCTGGCTTGGGCAATCCGCCACCGTGAGCATTTTCCGGTCAATATTCAAACCGCAAGCTATGAGATGATTGTGCGTATCCCGGGCATTGGTACTAAGACGGCTAAAAAAATAGTGAAGGCGCGCAAGTTTAACCAGTTGACACTTTATCATCTGAAAAAGATGGGCGCGGCGGTCAATCGCGCCAAATACTTCATCGCAACGACTGGCAAAAACGAACATTTAGCGCATTTAACGCGTGATAACTTCCGGCAATATGTATTGGCACAGACGCAGACCAAGTATAAAGACCAGCGTAATGGGCAACTGGCTTTGTTTTAAATAGCACTGTTGTAATTAGCATTGTTTCAATAATTACTATTATAAATAGGAATATAGATGTCACAACTGCTGCAAAGCCACGACTATACTGTCGGTCACTTAACACCCAGCATCGTGCTTTATGAGCCAAGTTTTGAGGGTTGGCTGAGTGCGGTATTTTATGTCTATGCCAATAAACTGCAAAACGATGATTCTCTACAGTTAATCGCGCAAGATTGCTATGTACCTTCATTAATCGCACAAGCGACTAGCGTTACTACTGATGAAGACAATGCCGAACGCGTACTGATAAAGCTGAATAAGCTCTTAGGTCGTTCCGGTATGCGTAATATTCTTTGGGGATTTTTATCCGAAAAAGACAATATCGGTACGACTCTATTTCAAGTGGTCAAATATGCTATCGATTATCCTAGCCGCCATATTATGGAAGACTTGGGTAATCTCAATGTCTTAGAGCTGGTGCAAACGGTCAAGTCTGTTGGTCGTGAGAAGCATCGTATGGAAGCCTTTGTACGTTTTGAACATACCACTGACGATATCTATTTTGCGCGAGTAGAGCCTGATTTTAATGTCTTGCCTTTGATTGGTGAGCATTTTCGTCAGCGCTACCAAGACCAACACTGGGCGATTTATGATTTATCCCGTGGCTATGGCATTTATTATGACAAGAGCCAAAGCACGCCATCACGACCTGCGACTTTGCAAACTATCACTGATTTAGATGATACCGTGCTGCGCAATCCTGCCAGTATTCATAGCGAGGATGAGCAGCGCTATCAAAAATTTTGGCAAGGTTACTTTACTAACGTCAACATCAAAGAGCGTAAAAACCCCCGTTTGCATAAGCAATACTTGCCGCAGCGCTATTGGAAATACTTAAGCGAAAAGCAAGTACTGCCCAATGCTGAGCATTTACAGAAACGTCGCTAGTGACTTTTGTCCTTTGATTCAAGCCTTTATGCCTATCTCTCTTAGAAACTCGACCATATAACCTTATCTTTTTATCTTGATGGTTGAGTTTTGGCGGCTTTTAACTGACAATAGCCACTTGTTATTATGAACTGGTCACCAATGCCATTATGAAAGTTATGCGCCTATTATCGTCTTTAAAGCATGATGAATCCGAGCGCGGTATTTTTCATCTTGGACGCGCATTGGTCAAAAATGGCCATACCTCCATCATCGTCTCTAGCGCCGATGAAGATAATGATCTGGTCAAACGCCTAAAGCGTGATGGCAATAACTATCATCAGCTACACATGAATAAAAAGTCTTGGCTGTCGTTACTACAAGTCACGGCGCTGCGGCGTTTAATTGAAGAGTACGATCCTGACGTGATCCATGTGCACTCACGCACACCTGCATGGATACTGCATTTGGCATTGCGCCGCGCCCGTGTCAAGCGGATACCAAAGCTAGTGTCAACCATGTATGGTTTTTATCCGATCAATAAATACTCTCAAGCCTTACTCGATGTCGATACCATCATTACCGTCTCCGATAGTGTGACCAATTATCTAAAAAAAGGCCTGCGCCGAGAAGATGCAGACCCTAAAGTCATCAAACGCATCTACCGTGGTATCGATACGCGCCGCTATCCTTATCGTCATAATCCCTCTGTTTATTGGCTACGGCATACTTTTGCTGAATATCCTGAGCTTGAGCATAAAAAGTGGCTGGTATTTCCAACTATTATTGGTAACGAATATGGTCAGGAATGGCTGATTGATATTTTGGGCAACTTGCAAGAGCAGTTCCCTAACATCCACGTCATTATCATGGATGATGATTATAGAGATGGTGATGTCGCGCATGAAGATTTCCGCCAACGCACCAATACATTAGGGTTGGCTGATCGAATTACTTATGTAGGTAGCAAACGTAATGACATGCGTGAATGGCTCTCAGCCGCCAATATCGTCATGGCGCTTGCGAATGAGCCTGAATCAATTGGCATCAACGCCTTACAAGCGATTCATTTAGGTACGCCCGTTATTGGTTGGGATCAGGCCGCATTTAGTGAGATTTTACAACCGCTATATCCTCAAGGGCTGGTCAAAAAATACAATGCCAATGCGCTATGTAAAGCAGTGAGAAATCAATTAGAAAGCATCACACGCCCTGAAATGACCAATAAATTCACCATGCGTGAGATGATTGAAGAAACCCTCGCTGTCTATCAAGGTTTATACGACGACTCGCTCGCAGAGGAACAAGCTGCAAGCGATGCCGCTGCTGTCAAAAGAATTAACAAGACGCTGAAAAAATCCTCTAAACCTACTAGTAAGAAGCCTGAGTCTGCTTATGTCGCGCTTGCACCAGCCGATAAACAAACTAAAGTAAAGCTTATCAAAGAAAAACCTAAAGCGATGAGTCCCTTAAATCCGCTTACTGACTCAGACACGCTTCAAGATCATAAAGACCTGTAAGCTTACCACTTTATTACTTAGGCTAATATCTAACAGCCTGCTAGGGCGTGTTTTCACAATGACTTATTTCATACAAAAAAAACGCGGCTTCTATTTTTAGAAGCCGCGCGGGAAATCACTATGGTTATTTAAATATCAACTTAAATGGCTATTAAAATGCTCACCTAATAAGTCGTCGGGGTGTGCGCACTAACAATGCGAGTCACGCCATCAGTAGGATTGATAAAAGTATGCGGGCGAATGGTATCAATCACGTAGCTATCCCCTTGGTTTAAGAGATACGTCGTCTCATCGATACGGATAAGAATCTTGCCTTCAATAACGGTGCCAATCTCTTCACCTTCGTGGGCGATTTTTTCTTCCGTTGAGCTGTTCGGTTGATACACCTCAATCAAAAAACCCAAATTCTTGGTAGTGCTACAGTTGTATACCTGTCTTAGCGACACTCTGCTACTCGGTTCGCTCAGCTCCAACAAATCCTTTGGCGTTACCACGACTCTCGCCTTTGGTTCCTTCCATTCATCACTAAAAAACGTGGTCAAATCAGAACCCAATACCGCCAAAATTGCCTTTAGCGTATTCACTGCTGGACTGACTTTATTGCGCTCAATGGAGCTGATAGAAGTATTGGTTAATCCTGACAATTTTGCAAGCTTACGTTGCGAGTAGCCTTTTGCGAGGCGCAGCTGATTGATCTTTTTACCGATATCCTCTTCTGGCGACTCGTCATTTTCGGCTGACATCGCTTTCTCAGAGTCTGTCAGCTCATCTTCACTGATGTCGTCATCTGTATCAGCCGCCTTATCGCTGGCAACATCAGCGTCAATGCCGTTATTAATATCAATGTCAGTGCTGGCATTGTCTACATTGCCTTCAGTAGTGCTATTCAGTTTGGGGTTTGCTGGCATAGTGAATGAATTCCGTGAATAGAAATTTGGACAAGTCGTCTTGTGCATAATTTAACTCAGGATGCCATTGTACACCAATCATAAATGGATGTTGCAACAAGCTGATGGCTTCGACCAAACCATCAGGCGCTAGAGCCTCAACTGATAAACGCGCGCCTACTTCATTGATTGCTTGTTTATGTAGCGAGTTAACGTGCCATTTTTCACCAAAGGCGGCAAGCCTGCCATTTGGTTGAATAATCACGTCATGAACTGGCTGATACTGCACTTCAAGTGGCTGAGTATTGTCCTCTAAATGTGGCTCATAAAACCCCTCTACTTCCCTCCAATCAGGATGTAGCGTGCCACCAAAATGCACATTCATCTCTTGCAATCCTCGGCAAACCGCCAGTAATGGAGTGCCAGTCTTGTCTGCATAATCCAATAACTTAAAGCTCAGCTCATCACGACCCAAGTCTTGTTTCGCTTCGATATGCGTCGCGCCATAACGCGTTGGTGCCACGTTACTATAACTGCCCGTTAACAAAATCCCATCTGCGATATCCAGTAGCGCCTCAAAGTTTTCGCTATCGGCAGCAGTGTTTGGCAGCAGTATGGGATTGCCACCATAAAAATTCACGGCATCGATATATTTTTGATACACCGCTTGTGCTGGCTGCCCATCAACCATCTTATGACAAGAAACAATAGCAATGATAGGTCTAGAATTTTTCATACCGTCTTCCCTAGTTATAACAAATAGACCTCATCGTCTATATTGCTCAATCCTTTATTTAGCTAAAATTTAACACAACATCTCATAAAATGTAAACTATAAATTTCAATATTGCCGATATTAATAATAAAATCGAATAAATGTATTAATTCAAGATAATTTTAAATAAAAATTGACAACTATATTTTTCACACTTATATTGGAAGTCATCAGCGAGACATTAGACAGGGGTTGACGTTTATATCTCGATGTTAAGGGCTAAGAACAGCGAAATCTAAAGAATTCATATTATTAATAAAATCTGTTTTGAGAAACCTAAAGAGACACATAAAGACTGTTTAAATAAGAGGTAATCAATCGCTGTTTTACCAAGTATTGGTTAGAAATATCACTAAAAGACGATGCGCCAGCCGTATCCGTATTGACAATAATCCCAGTAATTCTAAAAATTCATAGGAAGAATAGACATGACGACAACCAATGGAATGGTCGAATCTGCAAACAATACAGAATATGTTTATGTTGCGGCAGGTGATATTAATGGCTTACTTCGTGGTAAGCGCATCCCTTTCAATCAAATGGAAAAAGCAGAAAACGGTGCGATACGATTGCCTTTATCTATCTTAGGCGTTGATATTTGGGGTGCTGATGTCATCGAGTCTTCTCAATGTAATGGCGATATAGATGCCATTGCTCGTCCTACTGGTCGTACCGCCTATCCACTTCTCAACACCAGTGCGCCTTCATCGCTATTGCCCGTTTGGCTTTATACAGAAAATAACGAACCTTATTACGGTGATGCCAGACACGTTTTGGATTACATCAGCAAAAAATTCAAAGCGCTTGGTTTGACCCCAGTGATGGCCACTGAGCTGGAATTTTATTTGGTTGACTATACTGAAGGCGAAACGCCAAGACCACCTATCCGTCCAAAAAGTGGACTAAGACTGAATAAAACCTCAATTTTGAGTATCAATGATCTATTACAATTCGATGAATTTTTAGACGAAGTTTATGCACAGTGCAAAAAACTTGATATCCCAGCAGATGCCGCGTTGGCAGAGAATGGCTGTGGTCAGTTTGAGATTAATTTATTACACGTAGACGATCCACTAAAAGCCGCTGACGATGCGATTTTGTTCAAACAGGTCGTCAAAGCCGTCGCTGCTCGCCGTAAACTCACTGCGACATTCATGGCAAAACCTTTTGGTCTACAATCGGGGAATGGTTTTCATGTGCATTGCAGCTTATTAGATAAAGACGGCAATAATGTCTTTGATGATGGATCAGATGAAGGCTCAGATATCTTGCACCATGCAGTCGCTGGATTGTTAAAGACCATGTCAGATTGCACGTTGTTATTTGCCCCACATGTGAATTCTTATCGCCGCTTTACACCCGGTACGCTAGCGCCAAACAATGTGTCGTGGGGTTATGAAAACCGCACGGCGGCAGTACGTATCCCCGGTGGTGACTCAAAAGCACGGCGTATCGAGCACCGTGTCTCTGGCGCTGACGCCAATCCTTATTTGGTCTGTAGTGCGGTACTGGCAGGTATGCTGTATGGCATCGAAAACAAGCTGGAAGCGCCAGAACCCATTAATAGTATTACTTACGACGAAGCAGAACTTAAGACCTTGCCACTTGACTGGCTGTCCGCCATCCGCAAATTTGAAAGCAGTGATGTGATTGATTCGCTGTTCCCAAGCGAGATGATTGAGCTGTTGATCGCGGTTAAAAAGCAAGAAGCCAAACGCTTTGCTCAGCAAGTGACCAACCTTGAATACCTCACCTATTTACAGGATGTTTGATATGTCAAATAGCAACTCAAGTAGCAATTTAAATGGCAACACAGCAACGAACCAAAACCAGCCGTCTAATAATACGCGTAATATTCCGCATTATTCAGACAAAGGGCAATATCCTGATAGCTATTATGCGGCCAGTCGTAATCCTAAGCCTGATAGACCAACGCTAAAAAATGACATCCAAGTGGAAATCTGTGTGGTTGGCGGCGGCTATAGCGGTTTATCCACTGCCCTGCATCTCATTGAAACGGATCATGAAGTCGTTATCCTTGAAGGCGCGCAAATTGGTTGGGGCGCATCAGGGCGTAATGGTGGTCAAATTGTCAATGGTCTAAATGCCAGCCTACAAAAAATCAAAAAGTCTTATGGTCAAGAAAATGCAGACTTCGTCGGTCAGCTCGTGACCCGCGGTGGCAAAATCATTCGTCGTTTTGTTAGAGACTACGATATCAGCTGTGATCTCAAAGAAAAAAATATCTTTGCGGCATTGAATAATGGACAGCTAAAAGACTTGCAAGAAACGCATGCACTGTGGGAGAGCCATGGTATGCATGATAGAGAGATGCTCGATAAGCGCGGTATCCAAGAGCATATAAAATCAGATGCTTATGTGGGCGGGGTCATCGATCACTCTGGTGGACACTTTCATCCACTAAATCTTGCTCTAGGTGAAGCAGCGGCCATTGAGCAAGGCGGCGGCACCATTTACGAAAACACCTTAGTAGTTGATATTGAGTATGCTGACGATGCTATCAAAATCATTACCGAGTTTGGCACCGTGACTTGTAAGCAAGCGGTGCTATGCGGCAATGCCTATCTTAATAAAGTCATCCCTAAACTGACTGACCGTGTTATGCCTGTATCGACGCAAATTATCGCCACCGAGCCGCTGGGTGATTTAGCAGACCAGTTACTGCCAACCGATGTTTGTGTCGAAGATGTCCGCTACATTTTGGATTACTATCGCCTCTCAGCAGACAAGCGCATGTTATTTGGCGGTGGTACAGTCTACGGTGGTCAAGACCCCGCCGACATCACAGCTAAAATTAGACCAAATATGAATAAGATTTTTCCAGAGTTACGTGATGTCAAAATTGACTATGCGTGGAGTGGGAATTTTGCGTTGTCTTTTTCTCGTGTACCACAAATGGGCAAACTACATGAGCGAGTATATTTCGCCCATGGTTATAGTGGTCATGGCGTGACAGGCTCGCATCTATTTGGACAAATATTAGCCGATGCCATCAATGGTAAAACCAAAGAGTTCGATGCTTTTGCACAAATTCCTTGGATTCCATTCCCAGGTGGTCGAGCGCTGCGAGTCCCTTACTCTGTCATGGGCTCATGGTGGTATGCGCTAAAAGATACCACTGGCATGTAAACGCATAAAAACTTTGAATAATAAACATTGAATAAGGTGTTTTTATTTTAAAAGCGGTCGTTACAGTGACCTATCATAGCAACGGATTGTTGTGATAGGGCGCGATAGACAATTGATTCGCTACTGTCCTACTGTCTGTCGCGCGTCAACCATAGAATAGAGCTTGTTTAAAAAAACAATGAGGTTTTACAGGGAGCGTAAATATGAACATGAAGCTCAATGATGCGGTCGAAGGACAGTATCATAATAAGCGAGTATTTCTCACCGTCATAGTAGCCGTCGTTATCTATCTGGCTTTTGCTTGGCTATCTACCAGCCGTGCCCCAGACCAATCTTGGGGCGCCTTATCTTTACTACCAACATTACTAGTATTAGTCACTGCCATTGTCTCTAGGCGACCATTCGAATCCATGATCGCAGGCTGTGTCGCTGGCCTTGTGATGCTCAATCCTTTTGATTTGGTCTCCCCTTTTGCAGACAACATGTCGATGGTGCTAGGTAATGAGACCATTATTTGGATTGTTCTGGTCTGCGGTCTGATGGGCGGTCTCATTCAACTGCTTGAGATTAGCGGGTGTCTAGATGGCTTTAGTGAATGGCTACAAAAAATAATTAAGTCGCGCCGTCAGTCATTATTGGCCACTTTTGCTTTGGGCGTCGTGGTTTTCATTGATGATTATTTAAACTGTCTAGCCGTATCAACCTCCGTCAAAAAACTCACTGACGTCTATAACGTTTCTCGTGAGAAGCTTGCTTATATCGTCGATTCAACCGCCGCACCGATGTGTATTATCGTGCCTATTTCTACTTGGGCAGTCTACTTTGCCGGTCTTTTAGAAGAAAACGGTGTGGCTGGCGATGGTGAAGGTATTGGGCTTTATATCAGCGCGATTCCTTATATGGCATATGCTTGGTTTGCACTTTTGATTGTATTCTTGGTCGCGTATGGCATTTTGGGTGACTGGGGTCCGATGAAAAAAGCCGAGGCACGCGCCAAAGCCGGTAATCCTGTTCCTGAAGCCTTTGTCGAAGAGCAACTGATCTCAAACGTCCAAGCCAAACGTAAGCTGTCGTTTAAAGCCAATATCGCAAACTTTGCTTTCCCAATGATTTTATTAATTGTCTCGACGGTCTACTTCGAAATCGATCTATTACGCGGTGCATTATTGACCTGTTTTGTGACCGTCGTTGTCTATTGGATGCAAGGCATTTTAAGTTTTGAGACACAAGTTGAAGCCATCTTTAAAGGCTTTAAAGTCATGCTTTATCCGCTCTCAACCGTCATCGGTGGATTTTTCTTAAAAGCCATCAATGATGAGCTTGGTATGACCTCATATGTGATTGAGGCTATCACGCCTTATATGACGATTATTATTTTCCCTGCCGTCATATTTGCCGTCATGGCTTTTTTAACTTTTGCCACATCATCAAGCTGGGGACTGTATGTCCTTGCCATGCCGATTGTCTTTCCAATCTCTATTGCACTAGGCGTTAGCACTCCCCTTATGATTGGCGCATTGTTATCAGCATCATCATTTGGTAGTCATGCTTGCTTCTTTAGTGATTCATCGCTACTTGCCGCGCAAGGTGCTGGCTGCTCCCCCATGCAGCATGCCTTTACCCAGTTCCCCTATGCCATGCTCGGCGCGGGCTTATCCGTCGTCACCTTTTTAGGATTGGGTTATATGATGGCTTAAGCCAACCTTAGCGCTATTATTGTAATCATTGACTAACGGGCAATGAGAGATGGTTCGTTAGTCAATAAAAACAGCCCTTTTATATGGTAGTCACTAATAAATACGATAAGGATTTAGATCATGCGAAATGTTACCGTTGCTACGACTCAAATGGCATGTAGTTGGAATATACAACAAAATATTGCCACTGCGACTGACTTGGTCACCAAAGCCGCCAACGCTGGCGCTAATATCATTTTGCTACAAGAGTTGTTTGAAACGCCTTACTTCTGCCAAGTTCATGACTTTGATTACTTTGCCCTTGCGACCTCAGTTGAGGATAATGCGGCCATCAATCACTTCAAGCAGTTGGCTAAAGACTTAGAGGTAGTATTGCCTATTAGCTTTTATGAAAAATCAGGCAATACCTTTTTTAATAGCGTGACCGTGATTGATGCCGATGGCGAGATACTTGGCACTTATCGTAAAACGCACATACCAGATGGTATTCCTTATGCCGAAAAATTCTACTTTACCCCCGGCGATACTGGATTCAAGGTTTGGCAAACCAAGTATGCCAAAATCGGTGTCGGTATTTGCTGGGATCAATGGTTCCCTGAGTGCGCTCGTAGCATGGCATTAATGGGTGCAGAAATACTGTTTTATCCGACTGCGATTGGCGATGAGCCAACATTGGACATCGACTCAAAAGGTCATTGGCAGCGCTGTATGCAAGGTCATGCTGCCGCTAATCTCATGCCAGTCGTAGCAGCCAATCGTATTGGCACTGAGACAATTACTCAAAACGGAAACGATAGTACCATGCAGTTTTATGGTGGCTCGTTTATCACGGATGGCCGCGGTGAGATTATCCAAGAAGCATCTAAAGACAAAGAAGAGATACTTAGTACGACTTTTGACTTAGATCAACTGGCAATCGAACGTCAGCAATGGGGCGTGTTCCGTGATCGTCGTCCATCGATGTATGACACGTTGCTAACTCATGGATAAAGTTTGTTAACAAGCAAGCTCACTCGCGCTATCGTCAAATAAGGTGCTCTATATGTCATTATTCCCGAACCGATTAATCACTGGCTCAACACCACAACAAGACGGCTTTTACATGCCAGCAGAATTTGAGCCTATACAAAAAATATGGATGGTATGGCCATACCGTGCTGATAACTGGCGACAGCAAGCCGCTCCTGCTCAGAAAGCTTATACTGATGTTGCATTGGCAATCAACAGATTTTGTGAGGTTGGCGTACTGGTCAATCCTGATGATTATCAATCATGCCGCGATAGTCTACCTGCTGACATCGACGTCATATCCATGCCCAGCAACGATGCTTGGGCGCGTGATACTGTCCCGACATTTTTAATTAATGAATCAGGTGAGCTACGCGCTTGTGATTGGACATTCAATGCATGGGGCGGCGACTATGACGGACTATACTCGCCGTGGGATGACGATGATAAGCTGGCTGAACGCTTATGTGACCATCTAGATATCAAACGCTATCGAACGGATGACTTTGTGATGGAAGGCGGTGCATTTCATGTCGATGGTGAAGGCACGGTTCTGACCACACGTATGTGTTTGCTCAGTCCTGGACGTAACCCGCACCTAACCAAAGATCAAATTGAAGACACGTTAAAAGCCTATCTCAATGTGCAAAAAGTACTGTGGATTGATGACGGTATCGATCCTGACGAAACCACTGGTCATATTGATGATATTGCCTGCTTTGCGCGCCCTGGTGAAGTGGTTTGTTTATACACTGATGATTCTGAGCATCCGTTTTATGAGGCAACGCAAAAAGCCTATAAACAGCTATCTAATATGACCGATGCCAAAGGTCGCCACCTAAAAGTCCATAAGCTTTGCTGTACCAAGCAACCTGTTACTTTACCTGAGCACTATGATATTGAGCAGTCTGACGATGCTAAGGCGCGTCATACTGGCGATGTTTGTATCGCCTCGTATGCCAATTTTTTAATTTGTAATGAGGCTATCATCGTACCGCAATATGATGATGAAAATGATTCATTAGCCATCGAGCAGCTTGAAAAAGTATTTCCTCAGCATCAGGTAGTGGGAGTACGCACAAAGGAGATTGTCTTTGGCGGTGGTAATATTCACTGTATTACTCAGCAGCAGCCAAAATCATCAATTAAAAGCATTAACCAAAAGCACCCGCATAAAAATATAGACCCAAATGGATTTTGAACCCAATAATATTTTAGAATAAAGGACATAGCTATGAGCGATTATCAAGTTAATAACCCAGCCACTGGCGAAGTAGAAGCCACCTACCCTACGGCAACTGAGCAGGACATCCAGAACGCTATTGCACAAGCCGATACCGCTTATCAAGATTGGCGTCAGGTTTCATTGGGTGAGCGCAGTACCATACTTCATAAAATTGCCGATATCTATCTTGAACGTCAAGACGAGCTGGCTCGCATCGTTGCCAATGAGATGGGCAAGCCCGTTGCACAAGCAAAAGGTGAAATCGGTCTAGTTGCCGATATCTATCGCTATTATGCAGACAACGCTGAGCAGCTACTAGCACCTAGTACCATTGATGTTGATTCAGGGTCAGCTTCGGTAGAAAAACGTCCTGTGGGCGCTCTATTAGGTATCATGCCGTGGAACTACCCGCACTATCAAGTGGCACGTTTTGTCGCACCAAACTTTATGGCAGGCAATACCGTTATTCTAAAGCATGCGCCGCAATGTCCTAAGACTGCAGAAGCCATCGCTGATATCCTAAAAGATGCTGGTTTACCAGAGGGTGTCTATAACAATGTGTTTGCCACCAATGAGCAAGCGGCAACAATCATCGAAGACAGCCGCGTACAAGGCGTTTCGCTAACAGGTTCTGAGCGAGCTGGGCAAGCGGTTGCTAAAATAGCAGGCGGCGCGCTGAAGAAAGTCGTGCTAGAGCTTGGCGGTTCAGACGCCTTTATCGTTGCAGCTGATGCTGATATCGAACAAGCTATAAAAGGGGCTATTTCTGGTCGTTTTGGCAATACAGGACAAGCATGTAATGCTGCCAAACGCCTTATCGTCGTCGAATCTGTGTATGATAAATTCGTTGAAGGGTTTACTAATGCCGTAAGCAATATGGCACTCGCTGATCCACTTAATGAAGATACCTTCATTGGTCCAATGTCTTCAAAGGCAGCAGCAGTTAACTTGCAAGAACAGCTTGATAGCGCCATTCAAGCAGGCGCAACCGTATTGGTCGAAGGCGGTATGGTCAAGGACAAGCCGGGTGCGTGGTTTAAGCCTGCGGTATTGACAGATGTAACTGAGTCCATGGATGTTTATCGCGAGGAGCTATTTGGTCCCGTGGCAGTCGTTTATAAAGCTTGTGATATCGATCATGCCATCAAGATAGCTAACGATGTGCCTTTCGGACTTGGCGCTTCTATCCAAACGCAAGATGCTGCGCTAGCCGCTGAGATTGCTGACAAATTAGAAGTCGGTATGGTCACTATCAATGCGCCTTCTGGTAGCGAAGCCAATACCCCGTTTGGCGGCGTTAAACGCTCAGGATTTGGTCGCGAACTTGGCACTCTTGGTATCACTGAGTTTTTAAATTATAAACTGATTCGTGATAAGTCGTAATCGATAGAGTCATTTTTAGAACAATAAAAAGCCTAACAGTGACTGTTAGGCTTTTTTTTGAAAGTTGATGTTATTAAAAAATAACCCATCGAAAAAACTATTGCTTAGGTGGATTGTCTTTTAACCATAATTGATTGACGATTTTTAATTCACGTAACTCTTCTGCCATAATTGACTCGCTAATACCTGGATATTTCACCCTTGCATAGCCATATAACGCAATACCTAAGACTGTCCAGCCAAAGAAAATCCACCACTCGATAGGGGTTAGTGCGGATGGCATACCTGGCATATACAGCATGAGTATTCCAAAACTTAGCGCAATCGTGACCATGCCAACGAGCTTACCTGCTGGTATTCTAAATGGGCGTACCATATCAGGCTCGCGGTAGCGAAGTACTAAGAATGAGATAGCGACACAGGTATAAGCAATAACGATACCAAAGCCACCAGCATCTACGATCCACACCAGCATTTTACGACCAAACAAGGGTGCTAGAGTCGCCAAACCACCGATCAATAAAATGGCATTCGACGGTGTCTTATACTTTGGATGCAGCTTGCTCAAAAATGCGGGCAACATACGTGCTTTTGACATGGCATAAAGTAGGCGGCTACCACCAATCAAAAAGGCGTTCCAGCTTGATAAAATACCCAGCACACCGCCAATGACTAATAAAATACCTGCCCACTTGCCATGCCAAGCATTGGTCATCGCATCCGCAGTGGCGAGCGTTGAGTTTTCGGCTTGTAAGAGTGGCAAGGTCGTGCCAACACTCCAAGCGATACCCACATACCACATTACCGCAACGACAATCGATAAAATCAAAAATTTACCAATATTAGGACGAGTCAAATCAATTTCTTCTGCCGCTTGCGGAATAACGTCAAAGCCGACAAACATAAACGGCACCATGACAATAACGGCCATCATACCGCCAATACCACCGATGAATGCAGGCGCTTGTACTGAGTTTGAGCCTTCAGGATTGAACATGACTGCGCCAATGAACAGCAACGTACCCACAAATAAGATGCCCAATACGGCCGTCTTTTGGAACCACGCACTGACTTCCATACCGCGAATATTTAGCCAAGTGACGATAACTGAACCCAGCATCCCGACACCAACCCAAGTGGCATAAACATCCCAACCAGCGATGGTCCAGAGATATCCCTGATTGTAATTGGGGATGAAATACTCTACGACTGTTGGCAAGGCAACCGCCTCAAACGCGACCACCGAAAAATACCCAAATAGAATACTCCATGAGCAGATAAAGGAGACATTTACCCCCAGTGCTCTATGCGTATAGGTATGCTCGCCGCCCGTAATCGGCATCGATGCGGCAAGCTCGGCATAAGTCACACCAATCAGTATCACTGCCAAACCGCCTATCAAGAACGCTAGCATTGCGCCCCACGTCCCGGCAGATAAAATCCAACCACCAGCCAAGACTACCCAGCCCCAACCAACCATAGCACCGAATGCTAAGGCGATAATATCTAGCGTCCCTAACGATTTCTTTAATTCAGACATAACCTGCTCCTTGTCTGTGTGTCATCCGTGTTAACCCTTGACGGTCACACTATTTTTTGTTTAGTGGGATAGTACCCATCATAATTATCATATATACCTTTTGATCGAAGCTGCTAGGCACTACTTGTTTCATATTCAAATAGTACAAACAGCAACGGCGTCTTGACTTGCAAGGCGCCGTTGTAAAAAATGTACTCAAAGCGAGTGCCATATGGGCAATCTTGCTGTGCTATTAAAGATAGCCTTCTAACCAAGATCGAGGCTTGATTAAAAGTGATGTATTTCACTATAAATAAATACTGAATACTTATTAAACGGTGAGGATACCTTTGATAATATCTAGACCTTCTTGGAGCACTTCATCTTCAACCGTCAATGGCACCATCACGCGAATGGCGTTGCCATACATACCGCAAGACGCTAATAATAAACCTTGCTCAAACGCTTTGGCTTTCAAATTAGTAGTCGCTTCCACATCAGGCTTGCCATCACTATCGATTAACTCAAACGCGAGCATCGCGCCTTTATGACGAATATGACCGATACTGCTTAAGTTTAAGCCCTTTAAGAAGGCTTCGATTTTGTCGCCAATCTCAATACTGCGCTCAAGTAGGTTTTCTTCTTCGATGACTTCCATGACAGCGAGTGCAGCCACACAAGCCAGTGGATTACCAGAGTATGTACCGCCCAAACCGCCTACCTGCGGCGCATCCATGATATCAGCGCGACCGATAACGGCAGAGATAGGATAACCACCTGCCAAGCTCTTGGCACTGGTCATCAAATCTGGCTCAACGCCCAACTGCTCGGTGGCAAACAACGTACCCGTACGGGCAAAACCACATTGCACTTCATCAAAAATCAAGACAATGCCATGCTCATCGCAGATATCGCGTAGAGATTTGGCAAATGATGGGGTGACTTGATGAAAACCACCCTCGCCTTGTACTGGCTCGATAATCATCGCCGCCACTTCGCTAGGATCGATATCCGCTTGGAAAATCATCTCAAGGCTATGCAGCGCTTGTGCTTCTGTGACATTCAACTCTTCAGCTGGGAATAGCGCATGGAATACAGGGCCTGGCATTGGACCAAAGTTCTTTTTGTACGGCAGCACTTTACCTGTCAAACTCATGCACATTAAAGTACGGCCATGCCAACCACCAACGAAAGAGATGATACCTGGGCGACCAGTTTTCGCACGAGCAATCTTGATACAGTTTTCGACGGCTTCTGCACCAGTCGTTAAAAAGAAGGCTTTTTTCTCACCGCTGATAGGCGCTTTTTCACATAATTTTTCAGCAAGATCCACATAGCATTCATAGTTGATCATTTGTGCCGCAGTATGGGTAAACTTGTCAAGTTGCTCATGCACGCGCTGGGTAATTTTTGGATGGCTGTGACCAGTATTCAGTACTGAGATACCACCAACGAAGTCAATATAACGATTGCCTTCAACATCCCAAACTTCTGAGTTTTTGGCTTTTTCTGCAAAGATGGGATAGGCAACGCCAAGTCCTGTTGGTAACACAGCTTTACGGCGCTCAAGTAGTGATTTATTGGTAGTCGTCATGAGAATGTCCTTTTCTTTATTTTTAACATAAGTGCCAATGATTGAATGGCGGTTTTGAGGAATGGTTTATCTAATAGTTAACAGTCGTTAGTTGCTAGCTATAGAGGGGATTCATGGTGCTGAATCCCGTTCGATACGGTGTGACAATTAAAACCTTAAAAGAGAGCGTATGTCGCTAAACGGTTAGCTGACGTCAGAGCACCAGTATTTGGTCACGACATATTCTTCAATGCCGTATTTTGAGCCTTCGCGGCCAAAGCCAGACTGCTTGACACCGCCAAATGGGGCGACTTCGGTAGAAATCAGACCCGTATTATGACCAATAATGCCGTACTCAAGACCTTCGGTGACGCGCCATGAACGTGCATAATTGCCACTGTAGAAATAGGCAGCCAAGCCATAAATCGTATCGTTGGCCTGACGAATAACGTCTGCTTCATCTTTAAAGGTAAAGATAGTCGCAATAGGGCCAAAGATTTCTTCGTGCGCAATATCCATCTCAGCACTGATATCGGTAATGACCGTTGGATTGTAAGTAAGCTCTGAGGCGTCATTGGTGCTGCCGCCAGCGATAAGCGTCGCGCCTTTGTCTAAAGCATCTTTGAGTAGCGCTTGCACTTTTTCTAGCGCCTTTTGATTAATCAAAGGACCAATATCCACGCCTTCATCCATGCCGTTACCGACATTTAATTCAGCGACTTTTTTCACAAACACATCTAAGAATTCATCTTTAATGCTATCTTGCACATAGACACGGTTGGCACAAACACAAGTTTGACCAGCGTTACGATATTTAGAGGCGATTAAGCCTTCAGCTGCTTTTTCCAGATCAGCGTCATCAAAGACGATAAATGGCGCATTACCGCCCAGCTCTAACGACAGTTTTTTGATGGTTGTCGCACATTGAGCCATCAAGGTACGACCAACTTCGGTAGAGCCTGTGAATGAAAGCTTATGAATGCGTGCATCGCCCGTTAGGATATCGCCGATGGTTGAGGATTTACCGGTCACTACTTGGATAACGCCTGCTGGAATACCTGCTTGTTCAGCCAGTGTAGCGAGTGCTAACGCAGAAAATGGCGTTTCAGTCGCAGGTTTAATAATCATCGTGCAGCCTGCTGCCAATGCTGGCGCGGCTTTACGAGTAATCATCGCTGCTGGGAAATTCCAAGGCGTGATCGCCGCGCAAACGCCAACGGGCTGCTTGAGTACCACATGACGTAGCTGTGCGCTATTGGCAGGGATAACATCGCCATAAACACGCTTGCCTTCTTCGGCAAACCAGCGGATAAAGCTATTGGCATAGCCCACTTCACCGCGCGACTCGTTTAGAGGTTTGCCTTGCTCAGCGGTCATAATGATAGCCAAGTCTTCTTTATTGGCATCGATGAGGTCTGCCCACTTTTGTAGTAGCTCAGCACGCTCTTTCGGGGTTTTGGCTGCCCAAAGGATCTGGGCT
Organism: Psychrobacter sp. UBA6739; assembly: GCF_002453835.1. Taxonomy (NCBI): domain Bacteria; kingdom Pseudomonadati; phylum Pseudomonadota; class Gammaproteobacteria; order Moraxellales; family Moraxellaceae; genus Psychrobacter; species Psychrobacter sp. UBA6739. The sequence goes on along the minus strand of NZ_DKHR01000037.1, from coordinate 76,684 downwards.
TCATGAGAGGCGGTAACCGCGTCGTTCACATCGTTAGTTGTCAGGCTTGGTACCGTACCGATGATATCGCCGTTGAAAGGATTGCTCACATCAATAGTCGAGTCATCACTAGCGGCATGCCAGCCATCTTTGATGAAACACTGCTGTTTAAGTAGATCTGGGTTCGATAGCTGTAGCGTAGACTGTGACAGTTGTGACATTGTGACGCTCCTTGTCAATTGAGGTTTGCAAATAGGATTCGCAGATTTATAGCGATAAGTGAATAACAATAAATAGAAGGTTATGATTTAAATAATTATTGATAACTTGTTAAGTGTTCAATATACTGAACATCTATTCTATATATGAGACATCATTATAAGAATGATAGCCAGCCATTTGCAACCCCTATTCTCATTTTAATGATGATTTATCGCGTTATTTTTATATTTTCCCAATTTTACTGACTTTTATAGGTTCCTTATGAGCTCAACTGCCGTTCCTGCCTTGGACAAAACCTTTCAGATTTTAGATTTAATTACTGATAGCTCACAGCCTTTAACGGCAGCTCATATTGCGAAAGAGCTCAATCTACCACGTAGCTCGACCCACAATATTTTGCAAAGTCTTTTGACCAAGCATGTCATCTATAAAGACAGCGATAGCCGCTTTCATTTAGGCTCTTATTTGATGTATTGGGCGGGTAAGTATGAGCAGCAGCAAGGCGTCATCCAGTTATTTAAAGACCTCATTGTCCAGTATCCGATTCTTCTTCAACATACAGTTACTTTATCTAAGCTTGATTTAGGTGAAGTGGTATTTTTAGCCTGTCATGAAGCGCCGGCGCCTCTCGGCTTTACTTTCCGCGCTGGTGTTCGCGTGCCAGCGGTATTCTCTGCCACGGGCAAAGCCATGCTCTCAACCTTTTCTATGGACAGTATAAAATCTATCTATGCCAGCGGTTTCCCCGCACCTATTACCCAAAACGGTGTTGATAACTTTAATGACTTATCCACCGAGTTGACCGCCATTCAAAACAGTCGCATCTCACTCGATGATGGGCAACTTCGCGAAGGGATGTATTGTTTGGGTACTTATATTCGCAATGCGTCAGGCAATGCCGTTGCGGGTATGGCGGTTAGCTTTTTGCAAGGCGAGTATGAATCCAAGCGTGCTGAGGTCAGCGCGGTATTGATTGAATTGGCGCAGCAAATTGAGCAGCGTTTGGGTTTTATCGATAATAAATAAAGTTAAAACGCTGCTAGTTTCTTGCTTACTTCAAACTCTTTCAGTTATTTTGGTGATAACTGTTAATCTTCTGAAATAAGCCCCGATAAAAATGCTTGCAAATTGTCATTGAGCTTTTGCAAGTAATAACCGCCCTCGACTAAAACAATCAGTGGTTTATTTAGCGCTTTCATCTTTTGTGCCAATATTTTAAACCCTTCTGTACTGACCGCACATCTGGCTTCTGGGTCATTTTCATAGACATCGAATCCTAAGACATGAACGATGACATCAGGGTCAAATAGCGTCATCGCTTCGATAGATTTATCAACATACTCAAAAAACCCAGCTTCATCGGTGCCGTGCGGCATCGGGAAGTTAATATTATAGCCTTCACCCACGCCTGTGCCCCTTTCAAACTCGTGACCAGTGACGGCGGGATAGAAGTTAACCGGATCACCATGAACCGAGGTATAGAGCACATCGCTGCGATCATAAAATATCTCTTGGATACCCTGTCCGTGATGCATATCGGTGTCTATGATGGCGATTTTTGCATATTTCTGGCGTAGATGTTCAGCGATGATGGCTGCATTATTTAGATAGCAAAATCCGCCAGCGGCGCTTTTGCGAGCATGATGACCAGGCGGCCGTGAAAAGCAAAGCTGTATATGACTTTCGGCACGCTCGGTATCTGATAAATCATCGTTCAGCAATGCTTCAGCCGCATTGAGTGCAGTCTGCGCAGACCAATAAATAGATGTCCAAGAATGCTCGCTGATAGGCGCGCTATCATCCGCTTGATACTTTGCTGCTTTTGCCATGATACCGATACCGGGATTGTCATACGGCAAGAAAATCCCCGTCTGTACCTGCGCGCCCAAGTCTTCCTCGACTGCTATCCAGTCATCATAGCCATGTTTGAGAAACTCAACGTAACCAAAATCGTGAACCGCTAATATAGGCCCAATGCCAATATCGGTAACGGTCGTCACCTCTAACCCTAACGCTGCTGGTGCTTTTAAGAACTCAACCATACGCTCTGGTATCTCTAACGGCTCATGCATCTTTCCATAAGAGAAATAAGGTAATGGTCTATGTAGACTTAGATTTTCATGGCTATATATCTTCATGCTTAACATTCCTTTGTTTAACATTTTTTCCAATGGCGCTTTTTTTGATGCCTAACTAAACAATCCCATCGGCTTTAAGCTTGGCGATCATCTCAATGTCATAACCCAAATCAGCAAGCGTGCTATCAGTATGCTCGCTCAACTTCGGTGGCGGTGTACGATAAGTAACGGGTGATGCAGATAACTTGATAGGATTGCCAAGTGCTCTTACCGGACTACCTTGCTCAGTGAAATTAACGACCATCTCGCGTGCCAGTGCTTGCGGCATGGCCAATGCTTCAGCGACATTATGAATCGCTCCGCACGGGATACCTGCTTGATCTAAAACCTCCAACCAATAAGTACGTGGTTGCTCGGCAAACTTCTTGCTCAGCTCATCACACAGCAGCTCGCGGTTGGCAACACGGTTAGGATTGGTCGTAAAGCGATCATCGGTATGCCAATTAACTGCAAGCACATCGCAAAGTTTGGCAAACTGACTGTCATTACCACAGGCTAAGATAAAGTGCTGCTCGCCCTGACCTGCGAATACTTGATAAGGAACGATATTGGGATGCTGATTGCCCAGTCTGGGCGGCACTTTGCCTGATGCCAAATGGTTCATACCCACATTGGCCAGCATCGCAAGCGCACTATCTAAAAGCGCAACGTCTACCTGTTGACCTAACTCCGTAGTCTCACGAGCAATCAAGGCCGCTTGAATGCCAATCGTCAGCTGCAAGCCTGCAAACAAATCGACCACTGCCACGCCGACTTTATGCGGTTCGCCATCACTAGGACCTGTGATACTCATCAGCCCTGACAACCCTTGGATAATATAATCATAACCAGGACGCGCGGCATCTGGCCCTGTCTGACCAAACCCTGTCAATGACGCATAAATCAGGCGCGGATTGTGTTGTTTTAGACTGTCATAATCCAAGCCGTATTTTTTTAGACCGCCCACTTTGAAGTTCTCTACCAAGATATCACTATCAGCGGCCAGTTTCTTAATGATGGCCTGCCCTGCATCAGTAGTGATATCGACCGTGAGTGACTTTTTATTACGGTTAATCGTCGCATAATAAGCAGACGTATCATCGCTAAATGTTGGCGGTGCCCAGTGGCGAGTTTCATCGCCAATATGTGGACGCTCAATCTTGATAACTTCGGCACCAAGATCAGCAAGCACTTGTGTACAAGAAGGCCCTGCCAGCACTCTCGATAAATCGAGCACCTTGATGCCGTGCAATGCGCCTTTTGCCAATTCATTGCTGTTATCGCTATTGCTATCGACAGTCATAATAATCCCTTATTGTGTGGCGTATTTTTGATAATAAAATTGTTATTCATGATGTAATTGCTAAGAAATTACATCATGAACAACAACTAAAAAACGTACGCTACTGTTAATGCCCTTTTTAACAAAAAGCCAAGCTGTCACGTACGTCATAGAATACAGTTGCACCAAACATTTTTAGCTAAAAACGCTTAAAAGAACGCTTGGATACCTGTCTGTGCACGGCCTAGGATAAGCGCATGGATATCATGTGTGCCCTCATAAGTGTTGACCGCTTCCAAGTTCATGACGTGACGAATGACATGAAACTCATCAGAGATACCATTACCGCCATGCATGTCACGCGAAATACGTGCGATATCCAGTGCTTTACCGCAGTTGTTACGCTTAATAAGTGAAATCATCTCAGGTGCGGCATTGTCTTCATCCATTAGGCGACCCACACGTAGCGCGGCTTGTAGACCTAGCGTGATTTCAGTCTGCATATTAGCAAGCTTCAACTGCACGAGCTGTGTTGCCGCGAGCGGACGACCAAACTGCTTACGATCTAACGTGTATTGACGAGCCGCTTTCCAGCAAAATTCTGCCGCACCCATCGCGCCCCATGCGATACCGTAACGCGCTTTATTCAAGCAACCAAACGGTCCTTTTAAGCCACGGATATCTGGGAAGGCATTGGCTTCAGGAACGAATACTCTGTCCATGACAATCTCACCCGTGACAGAGGCACGTAATGAGAACTTGCCTTCGATTTTCGGCGCAGACAAGCCCTTCATGCCTTTGTCTAAAACAAAACCACGAATCTCACCGGCATCATCTTTTGCCCAAACGACAAACACATCAGCGATAGGACTGTTGGTGATCCACATTTTATTGCCTGTCAACTCATAACCGCCATCCACAGCGCGCGCACGTGTCGACATCGATGAAGGATCTGATCCTGAATCAGGCTCAGTCAGACCGAAACAACCGATGTACTCACCTGTGGCAAGCTTAGGCAGATATCTTTCTCTTTGTTCTTCAGTGCCGTATGCATGGATAGGATGCATGACCAAGCTTGACTGTACACTCATCGCTGAACGATAGCCTGAGTCAACGGCTTCAACTTCTTTGGCAATTAAACCGTAAGCGACACTAGACAAGCCAGCACAACCATAACCTTCGATAGTCACGCCAAGTAAGCCCATCTCACCCATTTGACGCATGATATTACGGTCAAAATTCTCATGACGATTGGCTTCAACGATGCCAGGCATCAGTTCTTTTTGAAAGAACTGGCGGGCGCTGTCCGTGACCATGCGCTCTTCGTCAGTAAGCTGATCGCGTAATAAAAACGGATCTTCCCAATCGAAACTTGGACGCGTAGATGTTGCCATGTGGATCTCCTTGATGTCAGTCTTCCTGACCGACGATTAGTAATTAATGAATAAATTAGCTTAATAGTTTATTGACTTACCAATTCCGCTGTGCGAAACTTAGTTTCATAATTTAAAACCATTTAAGCAAAGTTTTACCGCGCTGTAAACCTTTATCAAAAAAAATGAGTATAAAATGACGAAACCCTTATCAACAGCTACTCCGCTACTCGATCGAATGACGACCATTCTTGAACAAAGTAAGGACGATAATGATCGTCAGTTCGTTACGGCACTGGGTCGCGGTCTGTCTTTACTCGCAGCATTTGAACATGATGATCGACTCACCCATCAGCAATTGTGTCAGATGACAGCTCTGCCAAAGGCAACCATCACTCGCCTGATTCACACATTAATAACGCTTGGATTTTTACGCATGACCGAGCACGGACAGTATCAACTAGGCAGTAGTGCTGTACGTCTAAGTGCTACCGCATGGAGTCGCCACGATATAGTCACAGCGGCTGAGCCATTACTGCGGCAGTTCGCTAGTGAGAATGAAGTATCAGTAAACTTGGCAACCGAAGTCGAAGGAGAAATGCGCTATCACGCTTGTTGTCGTAGCCCTGCTCGCTTATCAGTCAATTTGCAAGTTGGCTCAGCAGTGCCGGTCGCCCGTACTGCGATTGGGCGCGCTTTTTATGCGGCTAGCTCGCCAGCGAGACAGGCTGTCATCATGAGTAATCTACAAGAACAGTTATCTACCGAGGATTATAACCATGCACAAACTGCCCTAGCCAGCGCTGCAGCGCACTATGCAGAGCATGGCTATACGATATCAGATGGTGAGTTTTCTACTGATATATTGGCAGTAGCGGTTGGGGTCTTTGATGTTGCGACTGGACAATACGCCTATTCGCTCAATGCCAGTGTGCCAAGTGCCAACTGGGAATCAGAAGAATATGCAGCGATGATTGTGCCAAAATTGCAGGCGTTGGCTGAGCGGATTGGTAGTGGTGTTTAAAAGAGAACAAATGATAAATCTATAGTACGAGCATCTTGGCTTAGTTGATAGGTTTTGTCTTATGAAAGATGCTTCATTTTAACCCATCAAACCTCAGCCCAAACTTCATTAGATACTTACGCAATCTATCGCTATCATTAGGGCTTTTTAGCTTATCGCGTGAGTTGGCATACAGATAGCGCCCCGCCGCCGCTTGGTTTTTGTGGTTAATACAAATCTCAATCACATACGCCAGTTGCACCACATCAAACGGATCAATAGTTGTCAGCATGTCTTCATCGAGATATCTTCTTAAAATATTATGGCTACCCTGCTCAACAGTTTCGCTATCTAAACTAGTATCAGGGTTATTATCGCTTGGGCTATTTTTATTGCCTTTATTGTCATTAATTAAACTATTCGAGCCACTCAAACTGTCAGGCAGCTCCCAAAGATGTGTTAAGCGATCAATCTCCGCTTGCACATCATCATTGCGAATGACTTTACTTTCAGCTAGCGTGGTCAGGCGAATCATACTGGCCGTCAAATCACGAAAGTTCCCTTGCCATGTCGCATCCTGACTCATCGCAAAGCTTTCATAACGCTGCCTTGCCTCTGGGGCAAATCGATAATGCTGCTGCTGTTCACTACCCAAGCGCGCTAGCTCGTAATCGATATTGGCAGGTAAATCTTCCAACCTATCTTTGAGTGATGGCAAAAAGAAAGTCCACGTATTGAGACGCGCAAATAAATCCGCTCGAAACTCACCATTAGCGACCGCTTGCCGCAAGTCTTTATTGGTGCCTGCCATTAGTTGAAACGACACGCTAATCGGTGCATCACTACCGAGCGGATAAAAACGCTGCTCCTCTAGTGCGGTCAATAGCATCGCTTGCTCATCAAGCCCCAGCTCACCGATTTCATCTAAGAATAATAATCCACCATCAGCTGATTTTAGTAGCCCATCACGACTTGTCGCAGCGCCCGTAAATGCGCCTTTGACATGACCGAATAGCACACTCATGGCAGTGTCACCACGCAACGTGGCGCAGTTTACCTCAACAAATTTTTCAAGCGTGTTTTTGCCTTGCGTGCTGTTAGCTTTGGCTTTTTTGAGCGCGTAGATTTGGCCTGCCAGTTGCGACTTTCCTGCCCCTGTTGCGCCCATTAGCAGTATGGGTGCAGTCGAGCGTGTGGCCACCTTTTCGATATCGGAGATGAGCTTTTGATAAGCAGCGTTTTGGGTAACTAGATTAGCTTGCAAGGTTTGCCAATGTTGCTGCTTTTCTGCTTCAAAGCGCGCGCGCAAGCCATCATAGCGTGAGACGTCTAGATCGATTACTTGATAGCGACCTTGCGGATCGGCTTGGTCAGGTCTTGGGCAAGGCGAGGTTTGCATAATATTGGCAGGAATAAAGCCTGCTTCTACCAACAAGAACCAGCAAATCTGTGCCACGTGCGTACCTGTGGTCAAATGCAATAAGTAATCGGTACTATCCTGAAAATCAAACCCTGCGGCAAAATCATACAGCTCAGCATAAACATCGGCAAAATCCCACGGGCTAATCAAAGCCACATGATGACCAATAACGGTAGTGTTCGGACTGACTTTCGCCATGTCATCTTTAATAATTTTAAACAGCCGCTTATCGCGCTTGCTATATAAGATATGCAGCTCATCGACGAGCAACTCATCATGCAGGCCTAAACTGACGGTTGGTCGCCAACGCTGCCAACGCTTGTCATTAAAGCCATTGTCTAAAGTAGTGCCGAGGAAGCCGATGACGGCAGTTTTGTTGTTCGAATCACTGTTCATAATATTACTTATCGCTGATTATCATTAATAAATAGTATATTATTTTCTATCTAGTTAGATATATTTCTATATATTTTTAGCCCATGGTTAAATAAATATTTTTATTCGAAAAAAATACAAAAATTAAACCATTTACTATCAATTACTTATGACTAAATACTGAATATCTTAAAAACTTGGCATGTCCTTAGCATTATATAAAGTAAGAATTATCTTCAATAATAAACAAACTTTGCAACGCTAAGGAATACAACATGCAACCAACCACTCATAACATCATTCAAGACGGTGGAACGCCTATCAGACTTTGGACTAAAGGCGTGCCTGTCGATCCAAAAGCACACGATCAATTGATCAAAGCCTCAAAAATGCCATTTGTATATAAATGGCTTGCGGTGATGCCCGATGTACACGTTGGGATTGGCGCGACTATCGGTACGGTATTGCCAACCAAAGAAGCGATCATTCCGGCTGCCGTTGGTGTCGATATTGGCTGCGGAATGATGGCCGTACAAACCACCCTAACCGCAAACGATTTGCCAGACAGTTTGCTTGGTCTGCGTACGGAGCTTGAAAAAGCCATTCCACATGGTCGTAGTAAAACGCGGGGTCGCGGATCACGCCGTGATGTTGGCGCGTGGGCGAACCCTGACGACACCGTCATGAACAGTTGGGGAACGCTAGTTGATGACTTTAACTATATAACCCAAAAGCATCCTCGCCTAAAAAACACCAATAACCTTAACCATTTGGGTACGCTGGGTACGGGTAACCATTTCGTCGAGGTGTGCCTTGATGAAACCAACCAAGTTTGGATCATGCTGCACTCAGGCTCACGCGGTGTGGGTAATGCCATTGGTCGCTACTTTATTGAGCTGGCACGTGAGGACATGCGCAAGTGGTTTATCAACTTGCCAGATAAAGATTTGGCTTACTTTGCCGAAGGTACAGAGCATTTCGATGATTATTGGTTTGCGGTTGGTTGGGCGCAGCGTTTTGCTTTTAAAAACCGCGAAATCATGATGGAAAAAGCCGTCAAAGCCCTACGCCATATCATACCTAAGCCGTTTGATGCAGCCGTAAAAGCGGTAAACTGTCATCATAACTATGTAGAAAAAGAGCAACATTACGGCGAAGAAGTATTTGTGACCCGTAAAGGTGCGGTACGCGCCCGCGTTGGCGAGTACGGAATTATCCCAGGGTCGATGGGTGCCAAATCATTCATCGTACGCGGTAAAGGAAACGAAGAATCGTTTTGCTCTTGCTCGCATGGCGCAGGTCGTATCATGTCACGTACTGAAGCCAAAAAGGTATTTACGGTCGCCGATCAAATTGCGCAGACTGCGGGCGTAGAATGTCGAAAAGACGCGGATGTAATTGATGAGATTCCAGCGGCTTATAAGAACATCGATGACGTTATGAAAGCGCAAAGTGATTTGGTAGAGATCGTCCATACTTTGCGGCAAGTGGTTTGTGTTAAGGGTTGAGACAAAACAATGTATAGTAAAGTAAAAAACCAGAACATGTATCTTCAGATTAAATAATAAAAGGTAAATATAATGAGCGAATCTTGGCAGTGCCCTTTTTGTAGTAATTTCTCTACTGTAACCAGTCAGAATATCTCTTCAAGTGATTTCGAGTTCGATAATGAAAATAAGTTTGGTAAATTAAGACTGAAAACTAAATCTATTACTTGTCCAAATCCCAATTGCAGAGAATTTGTATTAGAGACATCTTTATTTGAAACGATGCCTAGTAGCTTCACCAGTTATGCCTATGATGGAAACTTACTTAATACATGGCAATTACGTCCACAATCTGCTGCAAAACCTTTGCCTAGCTATATTCCTATAGCTATAAAGGCAGACTACGAAGAGGCATGTTTAATTTTAAATTTAAGCCCTAAAGCTTCCGCAACATTGGCTCGACGATGTTTACAAGGAATGATAAGAGATTTTTGGAATGTAAAGCCTCAGAACCTTTTTCAAGAAATTGAGTCTATCAAAGACAAAGTTGAGCCCGATACTTGGGCAGCTATTGATGTCGTGAGAAAAGTTGGAAATATCGGCGCTCATATGGAAAAAGATATTAACCAGATTGTTGAGGTAGACGAAAACGAAGCAGGTTTGCTAATTGGTTTGATAGAAATGCTCATAGAAGAATGGTATATCATTCGATATGAACGCCAACAGCGTTTAGCTCAAATCAAGCAATTAGGACAGGATAAAGACGTACAGCGAAAAATGAAAAGTAATCTCGTTACTCCAAACTAATAGAAAGCTTGAAAGAGATAACAGAGGTTAAACATTTTAACCTCTTAAGGAAAACCAAAATGAAACTCGCAGAATCCCTACTGATCCGTAGCGATATGCAAAAGAAGTTGGCTCAGCTTCAAGGCCGTATCAACGCCAATATCAAAGTACAAGAAGGCGATACGCCATCTGAAGATCCAAACAAGCTGATGGTTGACGCTCCGTACTTATCACAAATCACTATTTAGACCTTATCACCAAATATTGAAGGTCAATTTCAGTTTTATTTTAAATTTATCAAGACAACTTTTATGCTAACAAAAACCAAACCGCTAAAAATCGACGGCAGCACAGGCGAAGGTGGCGGGCAAATCATTCGCACGGCACTGTCTCTATCCATGCTCACAGGCACACCAATCGAGATCACCAATATTCGCGCTGGGCGAGCCAAATCAGGATTGATGCGTCAACACCTGATGTGCGTGCAAGCCTCGCAGCAAATATCAAATGCCAGCGTGACAGGTGCAGTTTTGGGCAGTATGGCGTTCACCTTTACGCCAAGCACAGTGAAATCGGGCGATTATAATTTTGATATTGGCTCAGCAGGCAGCACCAGTCTTGTGCTACAAACGCTTTTACCCGCCCTGCTTTTTGCCAATACTGGTTCAGCATCACCATCTACCGTGACTATCAAAGGCGGCACGCACAATCCACTCGCGCCAACCACGGACTTCCTACAGCAAGCGTTCGTCCCTACATTAGCGAAATTGGGTATGCACGTGGGTATCGAATGCGTGCAAGCAGGCTTTGCGCCTATTGGTGGTGGCATGATTAAAGCGACGATAACGCCATTTATGCGCCGTGCGAATACGCCACCCTTACAGCTAACCAAGCGTGGAGAGCTTATCGGTATAGAGCTGGTCGCGAGCGTGCTCAATCTAGAGTACGACATTTGCAAACGTGAGCTTGCCAGCACAAAAGCATCATTGGTCGAATCGGGAATTGATGAAACGCTGATAACCACTCATAGTCATAAATTGCAAGGTATAGGTGAAGGCAATAGCTGCTATGCACAAGTCACTCATGAGGTTTCTGACACCCAAAATCATAAAGAATATCACTCCGAGGTGTTTACTTTATTAGGAGAGAAACGCAGCTCGGCGGAAAAGATAGGTTGTCGTTTATCAGGCTTAGTCAAACGTTATGTATTTAACACCGACTCACTGGTCGATGAATACTTAACCGATCAATTACTCTTACCGTTGGCGTTAGCAGGCGGTGGCGAGTTTACCGCGCGTGTCGTTAGTAAGCACGCTGAAACCCAAGCATGGCTCATTCAGCAATTTTTGCCCGTTGAGATTCAGCTTAAAGTGATCGATGAGCAGAAAACTTTGGTACAAGTTGTCTGTTAAAATCACGCCACTAGCAACATCAACAGTAGCACTCTGTTACCCAATTACTGCTATGCAGTGATATCATATGTGTATGATGTAGGCGATAAATCTGAGCGCTTTGTCAGTGTCTAACAATAATGGTCATAAGGGGGTGGTTTTTTCCCTACTCTCTCTTTAAATCATTGTCACCTTTTTAATATTTATGTATTACTGTTGAGTGTAGCCATGCCCCAATCTCGTACCAATCTAAATCCTGAACCTAAAACCAACTCTCCGTATTTGGTCGGCTTATTGCTGCGTTATAGCACCTTTGGCGCTGCCATCTTAATATTTTTAGCAGGTCTACTATTGCTAAATTGGTGGTTAATTATTCTCGGTGGGTTTGGGGTATGCTTGGGAATTTATGACGTCATACAATCAAAGCATTCTATTTTGAAAAACTATCCCGTTGCCGGACATATTCGTTATGTGCTTGAAGATTTTCGTCCTGAAATTCGTCAATATTTACTAGAAAATGACAAAGAGCAAGTACCGTTTTCACGCCAGCAGCGGGCGCTAATCTACCAACGTGCTAAGAATGTCAGTGACACCAATGCCTTTGGTACGCTAGATAATTTATACACCAATGGTAAAGAATGGTTTTTACAATCAGCGATTAGCCAACCTCTAGAAAACAAAGATTTTCGTATTATGGTTGGCGGTGAGCGTTGTCAACAGCCGCATGATATGTCGGTATTTAATATCTCGGCGATGAGCTTTGGCAGCTTATCGGCTAACGCGATTATGGCGCTCAATCAAGGCGCAAAAATGGGCGGCTTTACTCATGATACGGGTGAAGGAGCTATCAGCCCTTATCATCGTAAGTTCGGTGGTGATTTGATTTGGGAGCTAGGTACAGGATATTTTGGTTGCCGTGATGATAGTGGCAATTTTGACCCGCATTCTTTTGCCGAAAAAGCGGTTGATCCACAAGTAAAAATGATTGAAATCAAATTATCTCAAGGGGCAAAACCTGGTAAAGGTGGCGTGCTACCCGCGGAGAAAATCACCCAAGAAATCGCTGATACTCGTCAAGTACCGACAGGTCAAGATTGTGTGTCGCCCTCATCGCATACCGCCTTTAGCACCCCGCGAGAATTGGTGGCTTTTTGGCAACAACTGCGTGAGTTGTCAGGCGGCAAACCTGTGGGCTTCAAACTTTGTGTTGGTCAGCCTTGGCAGTTTATGGCCATTGTGAAAGCCATGATTGAAACCGATAACTACCCTGATTTCATCGTCATCGATGGCGCAGAAGGCGGTACTGGCGCGGCTCCTGTCGAATTCATGGACAATGTCGGCATGCCAATGGTTGAAGGATTTTTATTAATACACAATACTTTAGTCGGCGCAGGCATTCGCGATAAAATCAAACTTGGCGTGAGCGGTAAAATCGTTTCTGGTTTCGATATTGCCCGTATGATTGCCTTGGGTGCAGACTGGTGTAATTCAGCGCGCGGCTTTATGTTTGCCGTTGGCTGTATTCAATCACGTTCGTGCCATACCAACACTTGCCCGACTGGCGTTGCCACCCAAGACCCGTATCGTCAAAAAGCGCTGGATGTACCAAGCAAAGCTGAGCGCGTCGCAAGCTTCCATAAAAACACCCTAAAATCTCTAGCCAGTATCGTCGGTGCGGTCGGCTTGCAACACCCAAGCCAATTACAACCGTATCATATCGCGCGTCGTCTCGATGATGGGCAGATAAAACTATTATCGAAGTTCTTTTATTTTACAGATAAGGGAGCGCTACTCAATAATAGCGCCCGTGCAGATGTGTTTAATCAGATGTGGGTCATGGCGAACCCAGATAGCTTTTTAGCCAATGATGACGCCCTCATTGCTTATAATAAAGACTCAAGGGATAAAGGTAGAGAAACCACCACATCAGTGGAACAGAACCTTGGTAACTTTGCGAGTATCACTGGCGGTGGGCAGTTAATCGGCAACGTCAACAATACTTTTCGCGATGTTCCACTTAACAATGATTGAGATTTAGCGATCAAAAATCCGTGAGCCCTGACTATTTATATCTCACTCCATACTATAAAAGATATATCATTGATGCCAAATTTCGCTCTTCCCTTACCTTTAGGAGCAGTCGCCCTACTCTTGCTAAGTGTCAGTGCCTGCCAACCGATAAGCACTGATGCTGCTGACAGCGAGATACAAAAATGGTCGTGCCAGACTCAGGATGTACCATTTTCCTATAGTCTTTGTAGCATTGATGCTGAAGCTTTGACGGATGAACGTTATTCATTGAAATTGTTTTGGCAGCAGCCTGATAGTACGAAATCGTTGCTCACCTTTGAGACGTTATTAGCCACATTGCCCTCCAATCAATCGCTGAGCTTTGCCATGAATGCTGGCATGTACAATGAGAACTATGCACCGATTGGCTATACCATCATTGACGGCGAAGAGATCAAATCGCTAAATCTCAAAGAAGGCGGTGGCAATTTCCATTTATTGCCCAATGGTGTGCTGTGGTGGGATAAATTGGGCAACGTGCAAATTACGGAAAGCAACGCCTTAAACGAGCAGCTTAACAGCGGCGAAGCGAAGCCTTGGTACGCCACCCAATCAGGTCCTATGTTGGTTATCAATAACGAGATACATCCACAGTTTAATCCTGACAGCACCTCACTCAAGATTCGTAATGGCGCAGGTGTTTGCGATGACGGCCACATAAAATTTGTCAATAGCGATGAGCCAGTGACATTTTATCAATTTGCATCGTTGTTTAAGGATGACTTAAACTGTCCGAATGCTCTGTTTTTAGATGGCGGGATTGCGTCGGCATTATATGCGCCCAGCATTGATAAGCATGATAAAAAAGAGATGGGTGTGATGGTTGGATTGGTTGAAAATAAAGATTAGGCGATGTATCCATTTTTAAAATAGTGATAAAAATAAGATAAATTGCACTGAATAAAAAGCACTTGAGACGACTTTGTCATCCAAGTGCTTTTTTATTATTAGCAACAGTTAATGGCTAACAATAGCTAAAATTAACCGCCCAAACTCATCTTGGGACCAAACGGTTCATAATGAACGCTATCAACACCGTGATCTAGCGTCACTAGCCCATCGATCATGCTTTCCATAAATGGCATCGAGCCACAGACATAAATATCAGCAGGCTTAGGTAATTGAGCAAGCCACGCTTCATCTAATAGTTGTCCAGACTCAAAATAGAAAATATGCTTCTCTACAGTCTCAGCCTTTTCTAACAGCGTCTCCACTTCAGTATTGAAAGCGTGATGCGCATCATTTTGGCAAGCATAAACCCAGATAATAGGTCGTTTTGGATTGGCTAATACTTGTGCTTCCAACATAGATAGCACAGGGGTTACACCAACACCCGCACTCATCAATACTAGCGGAATCTCATTTTGCTGTACCAAGTCTTGATTGAGCGCAAAGTCACCTGCTGGTGCCGATAATAAAACCGTGTCACCTACTTCTAATTGGTCGTGCATATAGTTAGAAACCAAACCATGATGCTCATTGCGATTGTCGCGTCTGACCGCAAACTGAATGCCTGCATCGGTACTAGCAGAGTACAAAGAGTAATGACGTAGCGCAACATGGTCACTGTCTTTTGGATCTGTTTTCACTGTGATGTACTGACCTGCGGTTAAAGTCAATTTGCTCAGGTCAATCTGTTGATGACTTTCTGCATTATCTTTGGCTGGTACAACTGTAAAAGCCGCAATATCCGTAGCAGCTGCTACCTTTTTAGTCACTACAAAAGGCGCAAAACCCTGCCACATCGCCTCCTCATACATGCCATGTTCAATCTGGATAAATACTGAGGCAATCTCATCATAAGCTTCAGTCCAAGCATTGATAATATCGTCATTGGCAGCCTCGCCCAACACTTCCTTGATTGCACCGATTAAATGCTTACCAACGATAGGATAATGCTCAGGCAAAATCTGTAGAGCACGATGCTTATGGCTGATTTGCGTGACCTGTGGCAATAACGTCGCCAATTTATCCAAGTGCTTAGCAGCGGCTAACACGGTCGTTGCCAGAGCCGTCTGTTGACGACCCAATTTTTGATTGGTTTCGTTAAAGATGTCCAACAGCTCAGGATGCTCCTCAAACATATTTTTATAAAACACCGTGGTGATTGCCGTTCCATGCTCTTCAAGGACGGGAACAGTTGCGGTGACGATTTCTAAAGTCTTTGGTGAAGCCATACTGTCTCTCTTATTAATACCAATTCCAAAATATCTGAGGAGCACCGTCAAACTCGTTTAGTCTACTGAATGTAGTACTTACACGCGCTTTTTTGCTACTAAAATGGTTGAAAATGGCATAAGTTCATTACATTGATTAGTTGATTAACATATGAAAAATGAAGTGCTTAAATAAGCAACGACGACTGATTTTTACAAACGATTATCAAATTCTTGTCATCAAATTTTTCGCCGAACCAGTCAAAACGCTTCTATAAGATTCATTTAAAATGAATGTTATCATATTTTGCTGCTTATACCAATGCCGTGTGACTGCAAAACTGATTATTTTCGACAAAAAAGCAGCCGCTATGCTGTCATAACGGCTGCTTTTTTCAAAAATAGAGGGATTAACAGGTTTTTTAAGTTAGGGCGTATCTTTATCCACACGTCAAAATTAACGCGCTAGATAATTGGTCATCTCTTCTACCCCATGTAAGGTCATCGGATACATTTTATTGTCGAATAGTTTCTTAATTTCAACGATGGTTTGGGTATATTGCCAGTATGTTGGATCCTCAGGGTTGAGCCAAGCGACTTTATCAAAATGCGCGAGCACCCGCTTGAGCCAAACAATACCCGCCTCATTGTTCATATATTCAACGCTGCCACCAACTGTCATCAGCTCATATGGTGACATTGACGCATCGCCGACGAAGATAACGCGATATTCACGACCGTATTTATTGAGCAGCTCAAAGGTAGGCATCGGTGCACTATGGCGACGGTTATTATCCTTCCAAACATAGTCATAAAGACAGTTATGAAAGTAAAAAAACTCTAAGGTTTTAAATTCATTTCTAGCCGCTGAAAATAGCTTTTCTAAGGCTTCAACATGGACATCCATACTGCCACCCACATCGAACAGCATCAATACTTTGACGCGATTACGGCGTTCAGCTTGCATATGGATATCGAGCACGCCTTTTTTTGCGGTGCGTTTAATAGTCTCATGAATGTCTAGCTCATCGGCGCTACCGGTACGGGCAAACTGGCGCAAGTTTCGTAGTGCCATTTGAATTTGACGGGTACCAAGCTGACTGTCATCATCAAGGTTGCGGTATTTACGCTGCTCCCAGACTTTAGCGGCGCTACGTTTACGCGATTCACCGCCAACGCGCACGCCTTCTGGATGATCACCATAAGCGCCAAATGGCGATGTACCGCCTGTACCAACCCACTTACTACCGCCTTGATGACGCTCTTTTTGCTCTTTGAGACGCTCTTCAAGCGCTTTCATCAGCTCCTCTAATGAGCCGTATTTTTTCAGCAAGCGCCGCTGCTCTTCGGTCAAATTCTTTGGATCAAGCTTTAAATCGAGCCATTCTTTAGGAATGTCCGTCAATTTAGCCAATAGCTCATCCATATCTAGACTGTCGACGCCTTCAAAATAATCTGCCATTGCTCGATCGAATTTATCAAAATGGCGCTCGTCTTTGACCATACAAAGCCGAATCAGCCGGTACATATCCTCACGACTGGCAAAGGTAGACAACTCTGGATTTTCAGGATGCGGCTGCATCATCAGCCCTTGATCTAATGCGGCATTTAGGTCAAGCAGCTCACGCGTACTGACTGGCACACCATAAGTACGTAAGGTATAGAACAATTTGATAAACATAAGAGTCGCATCGCTTATTGGCTGATATGGTGACGAGTGAAGCCATTTTATTAGGGCGTGTCGTCATTTTGAAAATAGTCTGTTGCTTAACGACGCATGATATTAGCAAAGCGTTGCAACAAGCTCACATCGGCTTCATTTTTGAGCAGCGCGCCATATAATGGTGGAATAGACTTCTCACCGCGCAAGTTTTCTTCTAGCTCTGCTTGCGCCATATCATCAGCCAGTAGTAACGTTAACCAATCGACCAATTCTGAGGTTGATGGCGGCTTTTTAAGCCCTTGGACATTACGCAGCTTATAAAAGATATCCAGCGCATCATTGACCAGCTTTTCTTGGATATTAGGGAAATGCACGTCAATGATTTGACGCATAGTTTCTTCTTCTGGGAAGTCAATATAATGGAAGAAGCAACGACGCAAGAAAGCATCGGGCAACTCTTTTTCATTGTTTGAGGTGATAATAACCACAGGACGCTGTGCAGCAGTGATGGTCTCGCCTGTCTCATAGACATAAAAAGACATTTTATCAAGCTCATGTAGCAAGTCATTTGGGAACTCGATATCGGCTTTATCAATTTCATCAATTAATAATACACTGCGCTCGTTACTGGTAAATGCCTCCCATAGCTTACCGGGCTTGATATAGTTGCCAATCTCATAAACCTTATCATCACCCAGTTGCGAGTCACGCAAGCGCGATACGGCATCGTACTCATACAACCCTTGCTCGGCTTTGGTGGTTGACTTGATGTGCCACGTAATCAGCGGCATCCCTAAGCTTTCAGCGACCTCCTCCGCCAATAATGTCTTACCGGTGCCCGGCTCGCCTTTAATCAATAATGGTTTTTGTAGCGTCATCGCTGCATTGACTGCCAATTGCAAATCATCAGTGGCAATATAGTTTTGCGTACCAGTAAAGCTTTTTTTCGTTTTATCAGTCGTGGTCATAATCAAGTCTCAGTTATTGTTATAGATTAGGGCTGTCAAGAGCCAGAAAAGGCTTAGAGGCAATTGATGGCAAATAAATAATCATTTAGATTAGCACAGCATGATTGATTGCCAAAATACTCATGCGTTCGCAGTTGTTGAAAAATAATAGATGCCTTGAACGCCTATTGACGGTTGGTCGGCACAGTTATAAAACGTTTTTTCATAAAAAAAGACACGCATGGTGTCTTTTTTTATGGTGCTTTTCATTCACAGTATTTTTATTGATAGCGTCTTTTATGTAGCTACCATAAATCCAAAGCACAGAGCCAATCATCGCTAGCAAAAATTTAATATCACTTTACTGACGTCACTTTACTGATGGCACTTTATTGATGTTGCTTTACTACTTATCGAGCTTTTCCATATTAGGATTTTTAGCTAAACTGCTGTCTTTTTTTAAGCTAACGTCTGCTTTAGGGTTAGCCGCTAAAGGCGTTTTATTAGACGGTTCAGCAACAGTGGCTTGATCGGTTAAAGTCGTGCCTTCTGTCAAATAATTGCCAGTCGTCAGCTGCATGGTCGCTTGTGTATCTTCTGCAGTACGACTGCGCGCTTTGTCTAGACTTGACTCAAAAGCACCGCGAATAAGCTGCCAAACGAAGCCCACAAACAAGCCGACCACTAACACCACGAGTATCGGCAGCATATTGGTAATCGCGCCAGCCGTGTCCTTCATCATAATCGCATAAACCACGGCGATACTAGCGGGGGCAATTACACTTGGATCGCCAAGGGCAGTACCTGGTGCCAATAACACAGCAAACAATATCATCCAACTCATACCGCCCAACGGCCGCGGCAGCATACGAGCGACCAGCAACCACAATACCAACACAATAACGACACCACCCAGATACGCGTACATCGGTAAGTCTGCGGGTGGCACGTCTTTTACCAGCTGTCCCCACCAAATAGCAATTTCGCCGAGAATATCACTAATGGCTTCCAGCGGTAAGCTGTTTATAATACCTTTTAACCAGTCCATGCGTGTGTAGTTACCTGCGTTTATAAATTGTGCAGCGCGTTTACGCGCTTAACGATAGACAGTGTGCTATTTCAACGAACCATAATATCGAATATATTATCGCCAAAAGCCCTTAAGACATAAGCACTTGAAACATGACCTTTTGCCTCGCCACGTATTTTTTGTCTTGTCACTCATATAGCCTGCTAGTTTATCACGACTTTCTACCAAAATGCATGAGCGCAAATGTGTCGTAAACTTTTTCTTGCTGGCTGTCATGCAACATAGCCAAAAGAAGCTGATTAAAAACTCGCTTCAAAAATACCCATTAATCATAAATATTGTCTTGTGCTTCACGTGCACGTAATTCCGCTTGGCGGCGCATCACATCTTGCGGAGGCATTTGTACAAAATACCCTTGCGACTGTAATTTTGCCAGTACTTCTGCTTTATCAACGCGCGCAAGCGTCGGCGTATTGGCTAAGTCCAAGTGCATCACAAATTTACTGCGCCCTAAACTGGCACGGAAATCTTTTGGTAATACGCCAAGCCAATCTTTAATCTCGTCGGTATCATCAGGATAATCAGGACGGGCAATATAGACATACATATCGTTATGTTTGGGGAATTTATAAATATCACAATGCATAATAATGACCTATCAGAAACTATCGCCATAGATTAGCATATTTTGGGTGAATATCAGTAGTCGCTTTACGTTTTGCAATAGGCATTCATGCTAAATTGACTACTGCCTACCAAACGTAAAACGCTTTACTTATCGATACGGTATTGATTATTCTCACAAAAAATAATTTTTGCCAAAATTATTCACTTTAATCGCCTAGATGACTTGTAAAAGCGCGGTGAACCTTTCATAATAAAAGCGTTTTTCAGGAGAGAGTCTTGAGCAAAATATCAGGTGCGTTCATATTAATGAGCTGGCGCTGATAATTGCTACTTGACCACCGAAGGCGCATCCACCCTGCCAATCGCTCAGGTAAAAGGACTGAAAAAACACATGTCACGACTGTTTCGCTGTCTACCGTCAATTGCGTAGCACACCCAAACATAAGGCATAACAAATCTGGAGAGCGGTAAGGACGGACGACGCCTTACCCACCGAAGGGGAGAAAATGCGACATCATTTAATTTGGTTTTTTAAGGCTAGTGCTTTTAAAAACGTGCAATGATGGTTCGTGTTGAAAATCTCAGGTTACAGGACAGATAGGGCTTTTGCTTAAACCGACGTTCAGCGTTTGTTTGGCGGATTGCGCTATTTTTCTGTGCTACCCTTGGTTGCAATGTTTGCACCTTGCAATATTGCTTCTCGCTACTATGATAAGGCACATCAGCCCTCATACTTTGATACTTGTTTTTACGACTGGTTATCGAATGCAGCTGATGTCCACATAAGGATTTGTTATGACCACTACTCAAGATAACACTGCTCAAAGCGCCAACACTTCAGCCCCTAAACGCACACCTCTTTATCAGTCTCACGTTGATAGTGACGGCAAGCTGGTGGATTTTTCTGGTTGGGAATTACCAATCCATTATGGTTCGCAAATCGAAGAGCACGAAGCGGTGCGTACTGATGCTGGTATGTTTGATGTCTCACATATGGTCGTCGCTGATGTCACAGGTAGCGATACCAAAGCATGGCTACAAAAGCTACTGGCCAATGATGTCGATAAACTCAAAACTGTCGGTAAAGCGTTATATTCTGGCATGCTCAACGAGCAAGGTGGCGTCATCGATGACTTAATCGTTTACCTAATGAACGAAGACGCTACTGAATATCGTATCGTCTCAAACGCTGCTACTCGTGATAAAGACATGGCGCAATTTGATAAAGTCGCCGAAGGTTTTGACATCAGCATCACTGAGCGTCCAGAGCTTGCCATGATTGCGGTGCAAGGACCAAACGCCGTTGAAAAACTCGCGCAAACCAAACCTAGCTGGGCAGATACTTTAGCTGGTCTTAAGCCTTTCGTTGGTGCTGATTTAACAGACATCGAAGGCACAGATTGGTTCGTTGCTCGGACTGGCTATACCGGTGAAGATGGCGTCGAAGTCATCATGCATGGTGATGATGCACCAGCGTTTTTTGAGCAATTAAAAGCCAATGGCATAAAACCTGCCGGTCTTGGCGCGCGTGATACCTTGCGTATGGAAGCTGGCATGAACCTCTATGGTCATGACATGGACGACAACGTCAGTCCTTACGAGTGCAACATGGGCTGGACACTTGCGTTAAAAGACGATCGTGATTTTGTCGGTCGTGATGCTTTAGTCAGTAAACGCCAACAAGCAAAAGATGATAACACCGCCATGAAACAAGTCGGCTTACTATTGACGACACGCGGCGTATTGCGTGAAGGCATGACAGTCACCATCAATCAAGGCACGGACAATGAGCAAACTGGCATTATCACCAGTGGTACATTCTCCCCTAGTCTAAAAAATTCAATTGCGATTGCCCGTGTGCCTGCCAGCGTATCAGGTGATGATAGCGTTCAGGTCGATCTGCGCGGCAAAGGCAAGTTCGTTGATGTGCGTGTTCTGAAGCTACCGTTTGTCCGTAATGGCAAACAGCAGTTTGACTCGTAGGCATTATAAACCCTATTATTAACGTCCACTATTTTTGTTAACCATCCTCTATCATTTAGGAGAGAGACCATGAGCAATATCCCAGCAGAACTAAAATACATCGCCAGCCACGAGTGGTTACGCTTAGAAGACGACGGTACTATCACTGTTGGTATCACTGACCATGCTCAAGACCTATTGGGTGACGTGGTATTCGTTGAATTGCCAGACGTGGGCGACATCATCGCTGTTGATGACGAAATCTCTGTCGTTGAATCAGTAAAAGCGGCTTCTGATGTTTATGCACCTATCTCAGGTGAAGTCGTTGCGATCAACGAAGCCCTAGAAGACGATCCAGAAATCATCAACTCTGACCCATATGGCGAAGGTTGGTTCTTTAGAATGAAGCCTGACAACATCGCTGACTACGAAGCATTGCTAACCGCTGATGAGTACGAAAACGAGCTGTAATAGCAGCTTCACTCTCTCGCTTAAAAGCGGTATTTTATTTAAATGCCGCTACTTATAACCTTAAAAAACACAACTTGTTATGACAGATATTGGCGTCAGCTGATATCTGTACGCTTTTTCTTAGAATGCTTATCGCTCAATTTATTGCTTCCAATCGCTATCTGATTGATTCATATCAATTACTTGTCAGGCGCTATTAAAGAGACGTACTCAATACTGCCCCAAGTTGATCACTTAATCTCCAGCATGGATTCTCATATGAACCCTGACACTGATAATCAAGCAAACGCTCAAGAAAAATTTGCCACGCCTGATAATACACCGCAGCTGCAAGCGTTTCGCGAAGTGGTTGAATCACGTCGTTCAGTGCGCCGCTTTACCGACACACCGATACCTGATGATGTGTTAGCAGACTGTTTGCGTTTGGCCATGCTTGCGCCAAACTCTAGCAATCTACAGCCGTGGGAATTTTATGTGATTGATGATGCGGACAAGCGCAAACGCGCGGTGAAAAACTGCATGAATCAAAATGCAGCGAAAACCGCCGCTCGTTTAATCGCAGTCGTTGCTCGCACCGATGTGTGGCATGACCATGCCAAGCAAATATTGCGCGAATACCCTGATAAGCCAGTACCCAAAAAGGTCAAAGACTACTATACCAAAGTCGTTGCCATGGACTTCTTACGAGGACCTGCCAATGTGGTATCAGCGGCTAAATGGGGTGCGACTCAAGTGGTCAGACGGGTAAAAGGTCCGATTAAATCACCTTACTATACTTTTGAAGACACCAAAAACTGGGCAACCAACAATACCGCCCTTGCGGCTGAAAACCTAATGCTTGCACTACGCGCGCATGGCTTTGATAGCTGTCCGATGGGTGGCTTTGATGAGCCTGCCATGAAGCGCTTATTAAATTTAAGCGACAATCAACATATCATTATGATGATTGGTGCTGGTGAGCGCGCTGATAATGGCGTTTACAACAGCCAGTTCCGCTTTGACCAAAAGCAATTTGTTCATTACGTATAAAATCTTAAACCGTCATTAGTTACTATTACTAGTTATTTTAGCCATCCCTTTATTACTCCCTTAACCAAGGATTGTCATGACTATCTCGCAAAACCCAACGTTTGATACCTTTAAAGGTTTATTCAACGAAGCTGAATTTGTCTATCGTCATCTAGGCTCTAATGAGACCAAGCAAGCTGACCTGCTCAGTGCCGTTGGTTATCAAGACATGGCGAGCTTCATCAACGATACCGTGCCTGAACCCGTGCGCTTGCATAAAGAGCTAGATTTGCCAGTGGCGATGAGTGAACATGCCGCGCTTGCCAAATTGCGTACCATGGCAGATGACATCACTGTTAATAAGAGCTATATCGGACAAGGCTATTCGCCAGTACGTATGCCTGCGGTCATTCAGCGTAACGTCCTTGAAAATCCAGGCTGGTACACAGCTTATACGCCTTATCAGGCAGAGATTGCCCAAGGTCGTCTAGAAGCCTTGCTTAACTTCCAACAAGTATGTATTGATTTGACTGGTCTTGAGCTCGCTGGCGCGTCATTGCTTGATGAAGCAACCGCAGCCGCAGAAGCCATGGCAATGTCAAAGCGTGTGAGCAAAAGCAAATCAACGCAGTTTTTTGTTGATGACCGTATCTATCCACAAACCTTAGATGTTATTAATACCCGTGCCAAGTACTTTGGTTGGGAAGTGGTGGTTGGTGATTTCGAGCTGGCTAAATCAGGCGATTATTTTGGTGCGCTATTCCAGTACGTCGGTGTTGAAGGCGATGTTAAAGACTTAACCGACGTCATCACTGCTGTGAAGAAAAACAAAACCTACGTGAGTGTCGTCAGTGACATCATGAGCTTGGTATTATTAAAATCACCAGCAGATATGGGCGCAGACGTCGCTTTAGGTAGCACGCAGCGTTTTGGTATTCCAATGGGCTTTGGTGGTCCACATGCCGCCTACTTTGCCTTCTCTGATAAAGCCAAACGCTCAGCGCCTGGTCGTATCATCGGCGTCTCTAAAGATTCACAAGGCAATACTGCCCTACGTATGGCATTGCAAACTCGTGAGCAGCATATCCGCCGCGAAAAAGCCAACTCAAACATCTGTACCTCACAAGTACTATTGGCAAACCTAGCCGGTATGTATGCCGTTTATCATGGTCCAGGTGGCGTAAAGCGTATTGCTACTCGTATTCATGCATTTGCCACGGCCTTTGCTGATGTCATCAAAAATGCTAATGACAGCAATTTAAACGTGGTACATGACCAATTCTTTGACAGCGTCGTCGTTGATTGTGGATCAGAAAAACTGGCTACTCAAATTTTCGAAAATGCTGACAATGTAGGCTATAACTTATGGCGTCTTGATGAAACCAAATTAAGCGTCGCGTTTAGTGAAACCAGCGATCAACAAGACTTTAGCGTATTAACTCAACTGTTTGTTAGTAAAGCACATGACCTACCAGAAGACGCACGCGTTTCTCTTGATAGTGCACACTTGCGTACTGACGCTATCTTGACGCATCCAGTATTTAACTCGCATCATACCGAACATGAAATGCTGCGTTATTTAAAATCGCTTGAAGACAAAGATTTGGCAATGAACCGCAGCATGATTTCATTGGGTAGCTGTACCATGAAACTGAATGCCACCAGTGAAATGCTACCGATTACTTGGCCTGAATTTGCTAATGTGCATCCTTTTGCACCACGTGACCAAGTCACAGGTTATGTTGCCATGATTGATAGCTTGCAAGACCAGTTGAAAGCCATTACTGGTTTTGATGATGTGTCTATGCAGCCAAACTCTGGCGCTTCAGGTGAGTATGCTGGTCTGCTAGCGATTCGCCGTTATCACGAATCATTGGGTGAAACTGACCGTGATGTTTGTTTAATCCCTCAGTCAGCGCACGGTACCAACCCTGCGACGGCTATGATGATGGGTATGAAAGTAATCGTGGTTAAAACTGATGACAATGGTAACGTTGATATCGATGATCTAACTGCTAAGTGTGAAGAAAACAGTGCCAATCTAGGTGCATTGATGATTACTTATCCATCAACGCATGGCGTGTTTGAAGAAGGCATCCGTAAAATCTGTGACCTTATCCATAAACATGGCGGTCAAGTTTATATGGATGGTGCCAATATGAATGCACAGGTTGGCATGATGCAACCGGCTGACGTTGGCGCTGATGTATTACACATGAACTTGCATAAAACCTTCTGCATCCCGCATGGCGGCGGCGGGCCAGGCATGGGCCCTATCGGCATGAAGTCGCATTTAGCACCCTTTATGGCCAATCATACATTGAGCCCTGTGCATAATGCGCAAAAAGACTGCTCGGCCGTATCGGCAGCCCCTTATGGTTCAGCAAGTATTTTACCAATTTCATGGATGTACATTGCCATGATGGGTCGTGATGGTCTGCTAAAAGCCACTGAGCTTGCGCTATTAAATGCTAACTATGTCGCTGCTCAATTAAAAGACCACTACCCTGTCCTTTATACGGGCAAAAACGGTCGCGTCGCGCACGAATGTATCATCGATATTCGTCCGCTAAAAGAAGAGACTGGCATCAGTGAAAGCGATATCGCCAAGCGCTTGATGGATTATGGTTTCCACTCACCAACGATGAGCTTCCCAGTTGCGGGTACCTTGATGATTGAACCAACTGAGTCTGAATCTAAAGAAGAATTAGACCGTTTCATCAGTGCCCTAAAATCTATCAAAGCCGAAGCAATGAAAGCCAAAGCTGGCGAAGAGGGTTGGACGTTAGAAGACAACCCACTGGTCAACGCACCACATACCGCGGCGATGGTCACCAACAGCGAATGGACGCACCCATACAGCCGTGACACAGCAGCATTCCCACTGCCTTATATCCGCGCCCATAAGTTCTGGCCGAGTGTAGCACGTGTCAATGACGCTTATGGTGATAAGAACCTCATGTGTTCTTGCCCAAGTATCGAAAACTATATGTAGTTTTCAAATAAGTATGAACAGTTGATATAAAAATAAACCTCCAAGTCAGCAGCTGATTTGGAGGTTTTTATTTTGTATGTACTTTATCTGACTTGTTATGCTCTTAGCATGGTTAACTCTAAATAAAACAAAAGATGATCAGAATAGCCTGTTACTAATATATATTTTCCTTGCTTGCTGTGCGACTTCGTCACTGTAGATGCTACGTAAAACTTATCTCAGCAGCACTTAATTCTTTTTAAATTTAATCAACTATAGTTAATTAAAATCACAATTGTATCTATAAGCAAACGCTTTATAATAATGACCTTCTTATTTAATCTTAT
This sequence comes from Psychrobacter sp. UBA6739, assembly GCF_002453835.1. Taxonomy (NCBI): domain Bacteria; kingdom Pseudomonadati; phylum Pseudomonadota; class Gammaproteobacteria; order Moraxellales; family Moraxellaceae; genus Psychrobacter; species Psychrobacter sp. UBA6739. The sequence continues at coordinate 49,994 of NZ_DKHR01000037.1, read as the reverse complement.
GTGGAATAGCTAAAATGACTCGTGCAAATAAAAATACGACAGTGTCTAATCACGAGCCCATTCAGATTGAAGGTGTCATACTCATAGCAGGCATCATGTTTTTTGCTGCTCTAGCCACAGTTATCAGTATCTATTTTAATGACTATAAGTTAAACATCAGCTGTGAAAAAAAACGACACAACGAAATCGCAATCTGTCAAGTTGTTAAAGTAAACCTACTTGACCAGAAGACTGTGTTATTTGATGATCAACCTATTACTACTGCTAATATCTCAGGAGTATTCGTTTTTAACAGGAGTCCTAGCGCAGTTAGTAATAGCTTCCAAAAAACGCTGTGCAAAGCTCAATTATATGGTACTTATGGAGAAGTAATTTGGAAAAATCAGTATTCTAATAGATCGTGGCAACAAAACTGCTTTGGATATGATGATAGTGGCGCTTTTATAGATTACTTAGAAAATCAAGAAATTGCAGAAAACAGAAAGCTGAGTCACAACTACCAACTTGTTATCTATAAACATTGGGATAAGTATTTACTAAGCTTTCTAGGTTGGGCACTGGTTTGCTCAATTATCTTTAGTATATATTGCCATATAAGGTTGGAAGTAGAGCTCCGCAAAATGCGTCAAACTTGAGCTAGATTTAACATACATAAATTATATGAGTTATAAAGACTGGTTCTTCATGTTTTTAGCATTCTTTTTCATATGTTACCAAAACTATTTTTACTTTATTGGAAAATGCCATGCCACAAAAAAACTGCGTCATTCTCATCCATGGTCTGCACCAAACCGCTTGGATCATGCGACCACTGGCCAAACGCTTGCAAGCAACAGGATTTGATACTCATCAATTCGGTTATCGTAGTATGCGTGACGGTATCAAAACCAATAGTGCCCGCCTAAATAGCTGGCTAGAAAACCATCATCACCCTGACCAACCGATAGATTTGGTCGGTCATAGTTTGGGCGGTCTGATTATTCGTGATTTTGTCACTGCATATCCGCAGTGGCAGATAGGACGCTGCGTGACACTTGGGACACCGCATGTAGGCAGTGTATGTGCTGACTACATTTGGCGCTTGACCCCAGCTGTGGTAGGGTGCTCATACGTCGATGCCTTAGATGGCACCGTAGCGCCACTACCAAAACATATTACCCTTGGTGTGATTGCGGGTAATCGCCCCTACGGTTTGGGTCAGCTGTTTTTACAGTATCATAATCGCAAACTGCGTAAGACAAATAATATGCCATCAGTAGAACATCTACTACATGATGGCACCGTATATGTAGCAGAAACCAAAATAGAAGCAGCCACTGATCACATAGTTTTACAAGTCTCGCATACTGGGATGCTGGTCGATAAAACAGTAGCCGCGCAAACCAAGTACTTTTTACAACATGGACAGTTCGAGCATAACAAACTTACGTCTTGAGAAAAGCATCATCTTTTATCAATGATAGAATCTTATGGCTTATCGAACATTGATACCCATACCCTGCTGCAACTCAGTTTTATGTTTTTTGATGACTGGAATCAGGGTGTTCATGACCCAGTCATTCCGCCAGCCTTTTAAACCTTCTGGCAACTCGCTTAACTCCTTATCAAAAGCAATTACTTCATACAATTGCCCGAGCCACTTTTTACGCATCAATACATTGTCAGGTACGCCGATAGCTCGTGCGTGATTATCGATCGCTTGCTGCACTGCTTTTGACAGTACTTTATTTTTTGAGCGATACGGCGGTAATAGGCAATCAGGATATTCAGCAGGGTGCAGGTTTTTTGCTTGATTTATCACTTTTAGCAGCTCTTCGCCGTATAAGCGCAACATACTGCGGTGCATCGTGGTTTTGTGCGCAAGCTCTCGCATATTACTTGGTTTTTCAGTGATGATCTCACGTACTGCTTGTTTTTTAATCACAAACGTACGCGGCTGATTGGTCGAACGTGCCAGCTCCTCGCGCCACGTCGCAACCGCTTGCAGTATCGCCATCTGCTGTGAAGTATAACGATAATCTGCCATTGTTAGGTACATTGCATTGTCTTCAACATGCTGAGCATCATACAAATCACTGGCATAAAGCTGGCAATCTGCCCATACATAATCGTACAAACCTTGCTTTTTTAACGCATATTCAAGACTTAAATAAAGCGCTGGCAAAAAGCGTACGTCATCAATCGCATACTGCTCTTGCTCGTCTGATAATGGACGTTGTAGCCAGTCCGACTGGCTTTGTTCTTTATCAATGTGCATGTCTAGCTGGTCGTCAAGCGCTTGTTGATAGCCCATTTGCAACTGACCCGTTAAGTAAGACAACGCAATTTGCGTATCAAATATATTGGTCAATGGCGGACAGCCAGATAGTAAGTAAAAAATACCCAAATCCTCACCACAGGCATGCCAAATCGCTACATCAACTTTGGCCAGTGCCTGCCACAATTCGGTCAGTTGCAACTGCGGGGCATCTAATAAATAAATATGATTACCGGTGTTGAGCTGCACCAATGCCAAGCGCGGATAGTAAGTATCACGTTTGATAAACTCGGTATCTAACGCCACCCGACCACAAGTTGCCAATGCGTCGATAACTTCAGCCAAACCATTTTGTTCACGCACCCACGTGACAGCAGCTTCGTCGGCACTATCTAGCAGCGCATCGATATCTGGCTCTGACGGCAGATCTGCTGACTCTATTTTAGAATTAATTGATGGTGCTAATAAATCATTAGAAGCAGCAATGTTAATGTGGTCTGCAAGGTTTGATTGAATGGCAGCAGTTGAAGCTGTTGGAGCATGGTTGGACACGGGCAGATACCTGCATAAATAGGAAAAAATAAAACGCTAAAGGGCGTCTCAATAGAAGTAAATAATAAAATACTAGGGCGTGTCCTCATTTTAAAAATGGTGATAAAAATGAGATAAATTGCAGTTAAACAAGGAAAATAGCGCAGATAATATCGAGATATTAGTCAGCTATTTGACGCCGTTTAGCAAGATTTAGCCATTTTTAACCCATTTAGATAACTATCGATTGAATTGAGGACACGCCCTAGTGAATCAATTATAACAATTTCATGAAATAAAATGGGCAAGACTTGGTTTTTATAAAGAAGTTATAGAAAAAATACCAGTATGCTATAAAAATGAACGATTTTGCATCGCTTGTCCAAGGGTCATGCTATCAAGATATTCAAGCTCGCCGCCCATTGGTACACCTTGTGCCAAACGTGTGACCTTATTAACATGACGACTGACCGCTGCACTGATAAAGTGCGCGGTGGTCTGCCCTTCGACAGTCGTACCAGTCGCCAATATCAACTCTTCAACAGGCTCTTGCTTNNACCCGCCAGACCAGTTGTTCAATATTCAAATCATCAGCGCTAATACCATCAATCGGTGATAAATGACCACCTAACACAAAGTAGCGGCCACGGTAGCCTGCGGTTTGTTCGATAGCCATCACGTCTGCTGCGGTCTCAACCACACATAGCAAGGCATCATCACGCCGCGGATCTTGGCACAGCGGACAGATTTGATCATCACTGAAGCTGTGGCAGCGTTGGCATTCGACGATATCGCGCATCGCCTCATCAAGCGCTTGGGCAAGTGCCATGCCTTGTGGACGTTTTTTGGTGAGCAAATGCAGCGCCATACGTTGGGCACTTTTTTGACCCACACCCGGCAAAATACGCAGCTGTTTAACCAGCTGATCAAATTTGGCTGTCAGCAAAGCATCTTCCTTTATTTAACTTAATTTATAAATCGTAGCTATAAAAATGGGGTCGTATCGTGTCGATAACAACCCCATTTTTGCCTTCAGTATGAAGTATTTAATGCTTAGAACATACCTTGCATACCAGGTGGTAGACCCATACCTGAGGTCGCGCCAGCCATGGTTTCTTCGTATAGCGCATCTGCTTGACGAACAGCGTCATTGATAGCAGCAGCGATAAGATCTTCGATCATATCTGGCTCATCTTCAAGCAAGCTTGGATCGATGGTTAAACGCTTAACCACATGGCGACCCGTCATGGTAACTTTTACCAGACCACTGCCCGCTTCAGCTTGTACTTCTTTATTCGCAAGCTCTTTTTTAGCGTTTTCAACGTTTGCTTCGACTTTCTTTTGCATCGTTTGTGCTTGTTGCATTAATGCTTGAATATTCATAGTTGCCTCTTTTGTTTTTTAATCATAAATGATTGATATTTTACTAGGGCGTGTCCTCAATTCAATTGATCATATCTAAACGGGCTAAAAATGGCTAAATTTTGCCAAACATCGTTAAATAGCTGGTTAATATCCCGATATTATCTGCGCTATTTTCCTCGTTTGACGGCAATTTATCTCATTTTTATCACCATTTTTGAAATAAGGACACGCCCTAATATAAAGTGCTAACCGCGATTATACCGTTATCTTTACAAACTGTCTAAACCACGCGCCAAATCTTTGATGATATCTTCTACATCTTCTAAGCCTACTGACAAACGAATAAGACCATCTTTTACGCCCGCTTCAGCGCGCTCTTTTGCACTCAAACGAAAATGGGTCGTTGTTGCAGGATGGGTAATGGTGGTTTTAGCATCGCCCAAGTTATTAGTAATAGAAACCATTTGGGTCGAGTCAATGACATGCCAAGCCGCAGATTTCGAATCACGACTATTTGAATCAGTGCTGTCAGAAGCCTTTACCTCAAAACCCATGATAGCACCATAGCCACCTGTCATATGATGTTGACGCGTCGCAAGCTCATGAGCGGGATGATCACTCAAACCTGAAAAATGTACGGTACTGACATTGGGATGATTGACCAAAAACGCTGCCACTTGATTGGCATTTTGACAATGCGCTTGCATACGCAGTTTCAGCGTCTCTAACCCTTTGGTAAATACCCAAGCATTAAACGGACTCATACTGATACCGCCTGAACGTACCACAGTAAACGCCTCTTGCATAAGCTTATTACTGCCGACCAATGCGCCGCCAAGTACTCGACCCTGACCATCTAAATATTTAGTGGCAGAATGAATCACCACATCGGCACCCAAATCAAGCGGACGCTGCAAAGCTGGAGTGGCAAAACAATTATCCACAACGAGTAGGATATCATTGGCTTTACACAGCTGGCTTAAATAGCCGATATCACAAATCTGGGCTAATGGATTACTAGGGCTTTCGCAATAGATCACTTTAGTATTTGGTTGAACGGCGTTTGCCCACGCCTCATTATCGAAGCAATCAACGTAGCTGACTTCCACACCGAACTTTGCCATATAATTATTAAATAGACCAATCGATGAGCCAAATAATTGATTGGCAGCAAGCAAATGATCGCCCGCTTTCAGATATGCCAAGCACATGGTCAAAATCGCGCCCATGCCAGAGGCTGTCGCCACTGCGCGCGCTCCGTTTTCAAGCGCTGCCAAACGACGCTCAAAGGTACGTACACTTGGATTGGTATGGCGTGAGTACACGTTGCCAGTCTTGTCTCCATTAAAATGTGCCGCGGCATCTGTCGCTGAGGTATAAACGTATGAGCTGGTGGTAAAGATAGCCTCTGAGTGCTCACCCTCATCGGTACGATGTTGCCCTGCCCTTACAGCAATGGTTTGCATACCATAATCGAGAGCTAAATTGAGCGCGTCACTGCGCCAGTTTGGATCTAATTTATCTACATTTTTATCATCATGGGCTTGCGACTGACTCATAAATATTCCGTTGCTTTGATTGGTATTTTGATTGATATAAAATGACTGCTTATTCTTCTGATTATCGACCGAATGCATCAGCGTTATCATATCATGTCAACTTATTCCACACAGCTGGTTTCAAGCGATGGCTAAATATTATTTTTGAATACACATCTATCTCTTTCTCAACAACAGATGAAAGAGAGACGATAAGTAAATAATGACTGAATAAGTCGCTGAATCTAACAAAAATAACGTATTTATAATAGGCATAGATGACGACAGCTGATAAGCTTAGCGGCGATTTAATTTTTGCCTTGGGCGATATTGTTATACGCTTCGTAATCAGTGCTATCATCGGTAAAATAAACGATGCACTAGCGCATGTCCTTCATTCAATTGATAGTCTTTTTAATGGGCTAAAACTGAGGACATGCCCTCACGCTTACTTTCTAACAAATACTTCTTTATGTAAGGCTCACTAAGGTAATTCATTTATGTCGATGTTCAGTATAGAACCAAGCAACTTATCGTTGAGTCTAACACTCGGACTAACCTTAGGTCTTAGTGGATGTCAGGTTTTGCCAAAACAGCCGCACTTACCTGAGAGCCAAGCATTATCAGCACGAGTACATGACTTATATCAACAAGAAGACAATCAAGAAACTGGACAAAGTGACACAGTAGCAACCAATGACGTTGATTTGGTAGCATCGATTAGTGAACAGAATGATATTCACCCAGATTTATCCGGCTATCACCCCATTGTAACTGGTGCCAATGCTTTTGCTTCTCGCAGTATATTAACGGACATGTCCACACGTAATATCGATGCGCAGTATTATATTTGGCATAATGACCAAGCTGGTCAGCTACTATTGAAAGATCTGTGGGAAGCGGCTGAACGCGGCATCATTGTACGCTTATTATTAGATGATTTTAATAATGATGCCACCTTCGATCAGCATTTATTACGTTTTTCCAGTCACCCGAACATTGCGGTACGAATCATCAATCCGCTGATGCATCGTAAGTTTCAAACATTAAATTACGTCACAGGTCTGCCACGTATCAATCGCCGCATGCATAATAAAAGCATGACTTTTGATAAGCAGATTACTATCATTGGGGGACGTAATATTGGCAATGAATATTTAAGCAATGACCAAAATAGTCAATTTGCGGATTTGGATGTTTTACTCATCGGTAAAGTCGTCGCAGATATTGACAACAGTTTTTCAAGCTATTGGTCGTCGCCTTTGTCATTTGACATCGAAACTTTAGTGAAGCCTGCCAACAGTACAGCGCCTGATTTCCTAGCGGCACTGGACAAGCTCGGTCAGGATGAAAAAGGTAGCGACAATCATTTGACGGTATATAAAGAAGCGCTAGAAGAGTCAACGATAGACAGTGACTTGGTCAATAAACGCGTGCCTTTTCGCTGGACAGATATGCAGTTTTTGAGTGATGATGTGGGCAAGCTGACCAAAACGGTACCAGCGGATACCAATTTGGTGCATCAATTGCGTACCTTATTAGGCAGCCCAACCAAAAAGCTAACCATCATTTCCTCTTACTTTGTACCCACCAAAGATGGTGTCAATACTTTAGTGCAATTGGCTGAAGCTGGTATCGAGATTAAGATTTTGACCAATTCATTTGATGCGACCGACGTGACTGCTGTGCATTCTGGCTATAGTCAATGGCGACCTAACTTGCTGCGCGCCGGTGTCAAAATCTACGAGCTAAAATCCACCGCCTCTGAGGAAAAACGCGAAAACAAGCTTTGGAAAGCTCGTAGCCAATCCTCAACCAGTTTACATGCAAAAACGTTTGCCGTTGATGACTATCAAGTATTCATTGGCTCCTATAATGTCGACCCTCGCTCTGCCAATATCAATACAGAAATGGGTGTGATCATCAATGATGATGAGCTGGCAAAACAATTGCATGGTGCGCTGAGCGATGACCTGCTAAACCAAGCTTATGAAGTCAAACTATCAGATAATGGTAAGCTACAGTGGCATACTATGGAAGACGATAAAAAAGTAGTTTACGATTCAGAGCCACGTGTCGATATCAGCGATCATGTCTGGCTGACTATCATGTCATGGTTACCTATTGATTGGTTGCTATAGCTGCCATCATCAAAAACACTCTAAAACTTGGTCATATTTACATAATAACAGCGCTATTGAGTGATTCTTTGACCCAATTTTTTTTAGTTTGAATACTTTTTAGTTGGAGTGCTTTTCATTTAAGCACTATTCATTCAAGTGCTCTTAACTCCGATGCTTATTGCTCAATAACTTTTAGCTCAAACGTCTTTATTTTTTCGGCAAATCATTATTTTTCATATTGATTTGTCGTTTTTTATTATAGCCGGTTATCCAGATAATAATCGGCTTAACGAATACTATTATATGTGGATGCGCGACCTATTATGCCTTCTCGTTCTCAATATGCAATGATGTCTTCTAAAGACAGAAACACCGTACTGTTTATCTGCTTTAGCAGCGCAGTCGCGTTTTTTGATTTTTTGATTTATTTATATCTAGCAGATATCATGGCGACCGCTTTTTTCCCTGCTAATATCGACCCAGCTATTACAAAGGTGCAAGGGCTTGGTCTATTTGCAATTGGCTATTTGGCACGCCCACTTGGCGGTATTATCTTTGGTCGTTATGGTGATATCAAAGGCCGAAAACCCATACTATTGATCAGTATATTAGTGACGGCGGTCAGCTTGTTGGCGATGGCATGCTTACCGACCTATGGGCAATGGGGGTTGATTGCACCAACCTTATTTATAGTCTTGAGGCTGATACAAGGCATGGCATTTGGTCTTTATGTGCCACTCGCTTGGGTTTTTGTGGCAGAGCATGTACCGCGCCAATATTCGTCAGTATCTTGTAGCTATGTCACCGCCAGTTTTTATGTAGGCGTGCTGTTTTCTAATGCCTTTTTTCTTTGGTTAACCAATTCTATGACGACTGAGCAATTGGCTAATTACGGCTGGCGCTTGCCATTTTTCATCGCGGCTATTCTGAGTTTATTGCCATTACTGGCGTGGCGATGGATAGATGAGTCACCCTTTTTTCTGGAAATGAAAAACTCAAAACCAAGCGATTATGTTGCCAAACCCTTCAATTTACTCTTTAAGCATTGCAAACATTCGCTATTTATCGGCATGGTTCTCACGCTTATTGTTTCTAGCATCACGACCGTTGTTGTGCTATTGCTACCCGATTTGATTGAATTACGTTTTACCTTAGACAGCGATTTATTTGGATTCTCACACAGTCTGGGTATTGTGTTCATGGTTTTTGGTTGTATTTTTTATGGGATAATATCCAACCACCAAAACTTCGGTAAGATTCTGACGGTTGGCTCTATTCTTTTGATCGCTCAGATGTTTGCCTTTTTCTACCATCTGCAAGCCAGCGGTGACTACATCCTCATTATGTATGCGCTTTTAGGCTTTTGTGCTGGCATCGTTGGGATGATACCTGCCATCCTCGTACAGTTATTTCCGACCAATGTAAGACTAACAGGAATGGCCTTTTGTTATAATATCGCCTACGGTATTGTTGGAGTGCTTGTGCCTTTTGGACTGGGTTATGCCACTCTGTATGTGAGTTTCTCACCAGCGCTCTACATTGCATTTATCGGTTTTATCGGCATAATAATGGGTATTTACTTTTATAATTTGCCTGAATTTAAAAAAATCGACCACATTATTTAGCTAGTAGCTGCCTATTGTCTGCATAACGATTGAAATTAAAAATTAAGGTGCAATCGTATGTCTCATACATTGCACCTTGTTCATTTATTTAAGACACCAATATTAAAATATTAAGGCTCAAAACCATGGTTGATATGACCAACAAACGTCTTTCCGTTGCGCCCATGATTGATTGGACAACGACGGATTATCGTTATTTTGCTCGGCTTTTTAATCCGCATGTTTATTTATACACCGAGATGATCAGTACGGGCGCGCTGATACATGGCAATCGAGCACGGCATCTGCGCTTTGATACGCTTGAGCATCCGCTTGTACTACAGCTGGGCGGCGCAGATATTAGCGAGATGACGCAATGTGCTGAATTTGCGCAGCAGCACGGTTATAATGAGGTCAATATCAATGTTGGTTGTCCCTCTGATCGCGTACAGCATAATAAGATTGGTGCTTGCCTCATGGCAGAGCCGCACACGGTTGCCGATTTGGTCAAGCACATGCAAGCGGCGGTCGATATCCCAGTAACCGTGAAGCATCGTATTGGTATCGATGATTTTGACAGTTATGAGTTTATGGTGGATTTTGTAGAAAAAGTGGCAGCAGCGGGTTGTACACGCTTTATTGTCCATGCACGTACTGCATGGCTACAAGGGCTTAGCCCCAAGCAAAATCGCGAGATACCACCGCTACGTTATGAGGATGTCTATCGTCTCAAACAAGACTTTCCACAGCTTGATATCGAAATTAATGGCGGCATCGATACCGTTAAAGACATCGAAGCACATTTGCAGCATGTGGATGGCGTGATGATTGGTCGCGCGTTTTATCACAACCCTTACCTATTAGCAGAAACCAATAGCTTATGGAACGAACCAGCACCTAAGCGCTCAGATATTCTAGCGCAGCTGTATCCGTATATGCAGGCGCAGATTGCTAATGGTGAAGCACTGCCAACGATGACAAGACATTATTTAGGGTTGTTTCAAGGACTGACGGGTGCGCGCAAATGGCGACAGGCATTAAGTGGTAAACCTCAGCTAACAATCGACGATATCAAACGGGCAGCGGATGAGGTGTTACTACTAAATCCTGATGCTTAAGAAAATTCATTATTATGACGATAGCATAAAAGTGTAATAATAACGCCGAAATAGCCATTGTTTATTTAAGCGATTTGCGCAATATATTGCCACATCGCCGCCCCATTATTCACAATATGCAATAATATCGGCAGTAACAGCGAGCCTGACTTGATACGCGCGTAGCAAAATATCAATGCCAGTACCACAATGGTGCTGATTTCATAAATACCATACTGCACATGGATCACCGCAAATATCAAGCTGGTCACGACACTTGCTACGATCGCCCCTCGATGCTTTGAATAAGTTGACGAGGTAAATTGCTCTGCGATCGCTGACCATAATAGACCACGAAATATCAGCTCTTCATAGATTGGCGCGACAATGACCATTGCAAATATCAATAGCCATACTGAGCTGACAGACTGATATAAAGGGTCGACGAAGAGCAATGGCGATTTATCAAGTAAATAAGTCAATGCCTGACTGCCAATCATAAATATCAATAGCAGCCCAAGCAATCCCATACCCACCGCAAATGAGAACGGCTTTAGCGCTAAATACTGCCGACTATCGCCGCCTCTTACACGGATCACCAAAAGACTAATAGCAATCAATAGCACGCAGCCTATGATAATAGAGAGGCTGACCACGGTGCCATCGTTACTACCAAAAAAGAAGATATCAGCCATGGTTGAATTTTTAGAAGCCGGTAATACTAGCTTGCCAGCGATATACACGCCTAGCAGCTGACTGATAAAAAATGCCATCAGCATACCAACAGTCAGTAGAAAGACACCCAATCGTGAAAATAGCGGCGTGCGCTTAGGCGGTGTATTAAGATTGTGCGAACCAGTAGCATTTTTTAGCATAAAGTCATTACTCAAACGGATATTTTGTCAGCTCGCATTAACATAAGCAATAATGAGCAGAAATAGTCATCAGCGATTATGTTGGTAATTGCTGCTCAATCAATGATAATACTTGCTGAGAGACCGACTCTGGATACTCAAGTGGGAACATATGACCACCGGCATGGGTCTCATAAGGAATATTCAAACGCGACTTTATTTGTTGCGGAAATCGGCGTTTTAAAAAGATACTGTCTTGACCGATAATCAAAGTAACAGGCGGCTTTGGTCCATGATTTGGTGCCAGCCAATACCAAGATGGATTGGTGCGAAAGACAGCGACCTCACTGGCTTTCGGAATCGCCAATGTCACTTTGCCATCCGCACGTTCGTGTAGCCCATGCTCGATATAGCCTTGAAAACTGCGTTCATCAAAGTTTTTGAAAAAACCTTTGTGCCGCATCTTATCATACGCATCTGCGCGGCTCGCCCAGACATCACGGCGATGCTTAGACACGCCAGCTGGTGACAATTTATCCATCAGGCGGTTATTCATCATCGGCAATCTATCCGCCGTCTTTGCCAAATGCCATAGCAAACTCACCTTGCCATAAATCCAAGGTGGATCCATGAGCACCGCCTGGGCAAAGTACTGCGGCGCACGATACAATGCCTGCAAGGTACACATCGCACCCAGCGAATGGCCCACTGCCACTACTTGCGTCACGCCATGCTTCTCACAGGTATTTTTGACACTATCAATAATCTGCTGTGTAAGGCTACGCCAATGGTCATCGACTGGATAATCAGGCGTTGCACCTAACATGGCAATATATTCAATGGTAAAAAATTCTGCTAACTTCTCAAAAAATGGTTGATAAACCGCACTTGGCATCCCATTAGCATGAGCAAAATGCAGGACAGGTTTGTTGGTTAGTGTAGAGACAGGTAAAGCAGTAAAAATTGGCAAATTAATTTCATCACTCATGACAAGCTCTCTTCGATTTAAGTCGCTATTTAGGGTGTTTTTTATAATCATTGAATCTCATATACAATTGAGGCTGAGCATAATCATACGCTCAGCCTCAACAATCATACACAGTAAATCTCAAACATAAAACGCTTAACGCATCTGCGCATTGCCTTCTTCTTGCGGTAAAACATCAAGGCTGACACTAGAGCCAATGCCCGCACCCAATTTAACAGCAAAGCGGTCCATGAATAACTGGAACGGATCTGTTGGGCTATAATTGATAACATTATCCAGCTTTAATTGTTTTTCTAAAGTAGCAATGCTGCCTTTCTTATCGGCTAAGCCAAGCTCAATAGACTGCTCGCCTGTCCAGAATAATCCTGAGAACAGCTTATTTTGTTCAGGATTTTTGAGGCGATCGCCGCGACCTTCTTTGACTGCATTAATAAAATGCTTATGGGTATTGTCCAAGACTTTTTCCACATGTTGTTCTTCATAAGGCGTTAGCGGACGCGACAAACTTAAGATGTCTTTGTATTCACCAGCAGTAATCGTACGATCTTCTACGCCAACTTTATCCATCAAACCTTTGATGTTATAGCTTGGCATAATCACGCCAATAGAGCCAACTAAACTTGACGGGTTCACATAAATCTCATCCGCCGCAGAAGCAATATAATACGCGCCAGAAGCACCCATATCACCAATCACAGCATAGAGTTTTTTGTCTGGATATTCTTTACGCAAATCCATCATAGTCTGCCAAATCTCATCAGACTGTACTGGTGAGCCACCAGGTGAATTGATATCCAAGGCTACCGCCTTTGAATTGCTATTTTCAAAAGCACGGGTCAATGCCTCATTGACATCATAAGCGTTGGCCACATCGCCACTACTAATGACACCTTGTAGCTCAACCACGGCTAAATGCGGCTTGCTCGTGTCGACACCATCTAGACCCGTTGGCGCGCTGCTGCTGCAACTACGACCAAGCGTCAGAAATATCAGTAAAATATAACCAAAGGTCAATAGTTTAAAAAAGATACTCCAGCGACGGGCGCGGCGTTGCTCTACCACACTAGCCAATAAAGTGTTTTCAAGCAATCGCCATTCTTGTCCACTCGGCTGGCTTGGCGGCGACATCGGTACTGGCTGATTTGCCGAATTGTCAGGACGTTTGTTAGGGTCTGGTGGCCAGTTGGGCATATAACTTCCTAAGTCAGAAACAGTCTAAAGCAATAAAAAGAGAAGATAGAAATACAGTCAGTAATAAGGAGCTGCTTGTCACTCCAAATACGGTCACAGTCATCTATATTCATAGGCTGCTAAGTATGGTGGTATTTCAATCATGGTTCAATAGTATAACTGGGAAATATCACTATATTGTAACATTGATTAGATAAGCAATATTTTTATGGCGTCGTATTGGTAGTATCTACTGCCGGATTGAGAGACAACGTTGCTTCTGGCATTTTGCCATCATAAGTGATCATTTCATTGATGGTTTGACGACTTATCACCTCAGCAGTTATCTGTGATGTGCTATGTCCTAGCCATGTCACATTACGAAAAGTGCGTGGTTGCTCAGGTGGTTCAACTGGACATAACAATGTCCACATTTGCCAAATGCGCTGATGAGTATCTGCATTTAATATCAGACGTGCCTGAAGCGTATTGGCTTGATGAGTCGATGGCTGGCTACTTGATGTGAGTGTCTGCACAGTAGCAGGTATTGATTTGAGTGGATCAGCCGCATTATACTTTAATACCCTTATGGGCAAGCTGGCATCTATAGCCACCGTACAATCCCAAACACTCGGACTGTCTATGTTGCTCCACCCTGTCAATGCTTGTATGGACAAGTCACCATTGCCCAACTGCCACGTTTTGCCTTGTTCACAGCGTTGCACACTAATATTCGTCATGTCCTTGGATTGGCTAGTGACTTTATAGGCTTGCTGAAATGCAGACCAACGATCCGAGCGTCCTGCTTGCCAATACTGACTAATAGGTAAACGCTGATTAAGCTGAAAAACCGTCAAAGGCAACAGCGCAGAAGCATTAGCATTAGTAGAAGCAAAAGCATTAGAAGCTAAATACGTCTTATCAGTAGTAAGCGTCTCCGTCAATCCAGCACTACTACTCTGCACGACTATACCTTCTAGTGTATCAACTGACAAGCTACCCAGCTGCTGCGCCAATGTCATCGACAGCTTATTCGCCTTTAGATTACTTGGCATCGTTCGTGCGGCATTGGGTCTGTGGTCAGATAAAAATAGCCAGCTGATGTTTGTCTTATGCGTATTTGTTGTGGATGACTGCTCATTATTGACAACAGGATACTGCAACAAAGCAGCGCTTATATAGGGATCACCCGTTGGTAAGATATACAAGGTCGGTATCGTCGTTAGTGATTGCTGATTGGCATATACCGTCATCATTAATAAGGTTAGCGGCGGCAGTGCCAGCCAACGACTGATAAATCCTCGTGGTAGTAGCCATGGCAACATACTTAATAGTACCATCAGCAATATGGCGACATTCACAGGAGTATAAAGCCACGCTTCTGACAATGCAGGTAATGAAGTTAACCACGTTATCAGTTCATGCAATTTCGCGACAATGGCGCTAACGAGCCGCCAAATACTATCAGCAATAGCAGGTGATAAAAGATAGCAAAGCCCTGCTAACAGATTAAGCGGCACAATCACCCAACCAAATAAACCGATAGCAAACAGATTGATGACAAGACCCCACAGCGACGCCTTGCCAAATAATAGCAATGTAATAGGTAATAAAGTAATAAATAGCCAAAACTGTAATTTGAATACACGTTTGCCTATTATCCAAACACGCTTGAACGCAGTCTCTACTATACTGGCACTATGAGCAGATGCCGTTTCTGATATGACAGCTGATTGCGTATATGAGGCATCATCATATTTAAGGAGTAATGCCACTGCGATAAAAGATAGCCAGTACCCTGCCTGCCATAATACGTAGGGATCAAGCCATGCCATCAACACTGCCAAGGCAAACAACACCCGCATCGTACTAACCGGCAATAATGTTAAACGTACCAAACCTATCGCGAATAACATCCATGCGGTACGAGCAGCAGGTACATCAAAACCAGTAAATAACGCATAAATAAAAGCAGCAGCGATCATCACCCACCAGCGCACTTGCCAACGCGGTACATAACGATAAACCTTTGGCCATAACCGATCAAAAAGCAACACCGCCGCACCTGCCAGCATAATCGCTAAAAACAATACATGAGTGCCAGAGATAGCCAGCAAATGTGAAATACCAGCCAGTTGATACAAATCCTTGGT
The DNA here is from genome assembly GCF_002453835.1 of Psychrobacter sp. UBA6739. Classification (NCBI taxonomy): domain Bacteria; kingdom Pseudomonadati; phylum Pseudomonadota; class Gammaproteobacteria; order Moraxellales; family Moraxellaceae; genus Psychrobacter; species Psychrobacter sp. UBA6739. Next base: position 34,314 of record NZ_DKHR01000037.1, on the reverse strand, counting down.
ATCGCGATTGATTAAACTGCGATCACCTGTGAGCAAACTTAAAGTGACCGCTTTTGCCTGTTGCGCTGCTGTGGTCTGTGTCGACCAATCTTGATAAAAATGCTGGCGTAATTGCCAACGTCCTTGGTTGATATAAGTCTGAAAACGCTGCAGATATGAAGAAGAGGCAAATGCTTGCTTTGATACCTCAGTATTGGTGAAATTTGAGGTGCCAACGGTCAATATATTAGCAACTCCATCAATATGACGACCTCGTAGCCAGCGATAACTGTCAAAACCAGATGGATTGCTCAACGCTTGCTCAGAGGTCGCCAGTGGTGCAAAGGCTAAACTCATAAACAGCTGATCCCCAGGTTGTAAATAATTTAAGCGGTCAAACGGATTATTGTCCAAATTTTTCTTGGATGATTGTTTTGATGGACTTTTTGGATAACCATTGAGCAATACACGATACGTGACATCCTTACTGTTATTTGAGTTATTTTTATATAGGTTATTATTGCTTAGGCTATTATTTTCATCTATTAGAAAGTTACTGGTCATAGCATCTAAATCTTCAACCGCCAACGCCGACACCAAGGGTGATATATCACTAATGACAGCAACTTGTCGATAGCCACTGTCTGTGGCGACGTCATAAACGCTGTCACTTATCCCTTCGATAGTGACTAATGCTTGTACACGCATTGGCTCAGTGATTTCTGTTAATTCTGCTTGTTGATGGCCAATCAGGGCTTGCAGCGCACTGCCAATGATTAATCCAAGTGCCAATACAGCAACTAAAACATGAGTCAAAATACGAAAGAAGAGTTTAGATTTATGTGAAGTATTATATGAAGGATTACGTGAAGAGAGACCAGCAGTATGTTGCGATAAATGGCTGGGTTTTGCAGAAGGTACATTAAACTGGGCAATAACAATCAGGATAATAGCAAAAATAATGAGCGACAAAGATAAGATAGGAGTATTCAATATATCCATTAACGATGAGCTAGTGGGTATCGCCATACTATCTGCGACTGCCAAAACGCCCATCATGGCGATAATAATCAAGCTACCAATCAACCAGTACACCAGCGCTCCTTGCTTGATGAGGTGAATATTAGTTTTTGCCTAAATAAAGCCATTTATTATGATAAATAGCCACTTAATATGACGAAAATGTATCGGAACACCAAAACACAGATTGATACTTAAACCAGCAACAACAACTGATACGTCATGCAATAGCATTTATATAACTATTACCCTATACTGACTGACATATTGCGATGATGATAATCTGATATCATTATCCTATATATTCTCAGCTGTACACTTTATGAATAGTATTACTTTATAGCAGACCATCAATGCGATTGAGCGGACTGTAGCTAACGATTACAAAAGGCGATCCTGTGCCCCAAAAACGTCTGAAAGACCTGCTTCCTACGCCAGAGAAAATCTTAGAAAGTCGCACCTTAAAACTGTTCGCACCGCATTTGGCTGATCCACGATTATGGCACTTTAATCGACATAGCTTAAATAAAGCGGTCTATATCGGGGTGCTTAGTGCATTTTTCCCATTGCCAGGGCAAATGCTACTGGCTCTAGTTGGCTCATTAATTTTCCGTGCCAATGTTCCCATGGCACTCGGTTTGACTTGGATTACCAATCCACTCACGAGCTTGCCGATCTTTTATGCAGGCTATTATATCGGTGCCAAAATCCTTGACGTACCGATGATTAGTCTGCGGCTTATCGGCAGGATGATTGCTGATTTTAGCTTATGGGCACTGTCAGATGGTGCAAATCCATTTATTACCTATCGCGGCACGGTATCGATTGCTGCTTTTTGCATAGGCTTGACGATCTTAGCGATTGTGACCAGCATCGTTTGTGGACTGGCATTTAAGGCTGTTTGGCGCTATAAAACCGTCGTGAGCTGGCAAAAACGTCAGCAAGAACCTTCTGATAAACCGCCTAAAATCTAATATATGCTGCTGTTATCAAGTCATGGTAACCTTAACGTAGCGAACCACCTTTTACTGCTAACCATTCGCTAACGATAGCAATCTAGGTCACCATCTACCCTCGATTATTCTATGCTATGACCTAAAAACAAAAGCCATTTTCTTTGCTGATACCCATCACTCTGCTTCTTTATTCTTTTCTATGGCAGCGAGGATGTTGTCCGTAAGGCTAGTGTCCATCACGAAAACTTCAACCACTTTTTCATCTTTAAGCAATGTATAACGTTTGCCCGTTGCACTGTCTTGAGCTTTTAGATCATAATCAACGCCAGCCAAAGTAATGGCATCAAAAACGGGTGTTAATAAATCTATTTGTGCCTGTTTATCAATTGTTTCGAATAACGTCACATCCATATAGGGTGTTAAAGGTTCATTGCCTTCTTCGGCACTGCCAAAAGCAGCGATTGGGTCGTCATCTCTATCCATCATAATAGTCCTTCTTTAATAAATTGGTGGCATTTTGCAGCCCCATTTTGCGTTTATATTTATTAAAAACTTCGTGTCTGTTGAACATAATATTATCGTTCTAGGGTATATCCTCATTTAATAATAATGATGATAAAAGCAAGACAAATTGCCGTTAAACAAGAGAAATAACACAGATCATAGTAAATATTAATCAGCAGTTCATTTCAACGACGTTTGATAAAGTTTAGCCCATGTAGATATCAATTGACTTAAATCAGGACACACCCTACTAGTTAGCAACCATAACCATTTACGCTATTAAAAATAAAACGTTAAAAAATGCAGTGTTAAAAAACAGTTAATACTGCTCCCAATGACCATTACGTAGCAATAACTGACGATCTGCCAACGCCGCGAGATTGCGATCATGTGTCACCATTAATAGTGCGGTCTGCATGGTATTTTGCAGCTCTGATAATAATCCAAACACGCTTTGCGCATTGTCATAGTCCAAATTACCAGTTGGCTCATCTGCCAAAATGAGCGATGGCTTCGTAACCAAAGCACGGGCAATAGCCACACGCTGACGCTCGCCGCCCGATAGCTCACCAGGTCTATGCGCCAGACGGTGCTCAAGTCCGACACTTTCTAGTATCGCAATTGCTTGCTCTCTTGCTGAAGTCGTTGAGACCTCTGGTCGCATCAATAACGGCATCGCAACGTTTTCAATGGCAGTAAATTCGGCTAATAAGTGATGAAACTGATAAATAAATCCCAGATGCTTGTTACGCATGGCACCGCGCTCAGTTTCATTCATGCTATTTAACAATTGACCATGTAGCCAGACCTCGCCGCTGGTTGGCGTATCAAGACCACCAAGCAAGTGTAGCAAAGTGCTCTTGCCTGAACCACTGGTGCCAACGATGGCGATGCGCTCGCCAGCATGGACGGTCAAATCCAAGCCAGTCAATACTTGCGTACTAACCGCCCCTTCATCATATATCTTGTTGATATTTTTCGCCTCTAAAATGGCAGACATGGCTTTTCCTTTATTCTATTTATACTGGTATTGATGCTGTATTCAGCGCTACAAACAATTTATCAGCCTAAACTTGCATTAAAATTAATTTTAACTAACAAGCATTGGTGATAACTTAAACTGTATATAAAAACTTAAGCGGCATATAAAATCATTTATTCATAACGCAACGTCTGTGCTGGCTGAATCTTAGCCGCTCGGCGTGCTGGATAAATAGTTGCCAAAAAGCTCAGTACGAAAGACGCACCTGTAATCAATACTACATCTAGTACACGCAACTCTGATGGCAAATAATTAACAAAATACGCATCAAACAAGTTCAAATTAAAGACTTGATTAATAAAGCCTAAAATATCACTCACTGTAAGCGCAAATATCACGCCCAGTATCGTACCAGCAATCGTACCAATCACACCGATCACCACACCTTGCACCATAAACACTTGGGTAATCAAACGAGGAGACGCACCAAAAGTTTTTAGAATCGCAATATCCGCTTTTTTGTCGGTAACGAGCATCACTAGGCTGGAGACAATATTAAAAGCTGCTACTAAGATAATTAAAAATAGCAGCAAGCCGACCATGGCTTTTTCCATTTGAATCGCACCAAATAGGTTGCCATGCGTTTGTGTCCAATCATTAGGATACAATTGCTGAGGAGCAATAGCGGCGGCTTTTTCTGCTGCCATCGGCGCGGTAAAGATGTCATTAAGCTTCATACGCACACCCTGCGCGCCATCTGGCAGACGCAACAGTTTTGCCGCATCACCCATCGGGATAAATGCCATGAGGCTATCCACTTCTGGACTGATGGTAAAAATACCGGTCAAGGTAAAGCGCTTGAATCGTGGTATCACGCCAGCTGGTGAAGGCGATGCCTCTGGTAGCACTAGCGTCACTTTATCACCCAGTTGCAGCCCTAGAGACTGTACCATCTCTTCACCCAGTACAATATTGAACTCACCACTTTGTAAAGTATCAATACTGCCTTGAACCATATGTTCATTGATAATAGAGACATCTTTTTCGTATTCAGGATCGACACCAGTGACCATAATCCCTGCAACCTGACCGTTTGACGTCAACATCCCTTGCAGTTGAATAAAAGGCGCTACAGCTGCCACTTCAGGATCTTCTTTAATTTTATCAGCCAATTGCTTCCAATCACTGATAATCTCGGTGGAAACGACCGTTGCTTGCGGAACCATACCCAAAATACGGGTTTTTAACTCCCGATCAAAACCATTCATGACTGATAGCACCGTGATCAATACGGCAACCCCAAGAGTCAAACCAATCATCGAGATCAGCGAGATAAAGGAGATAAAACCATTACTACGCTCTGCTCGGGTGTATCGTAAGCCGATAAACAACGCTAAAGGACGAAACATATTCAAACTCTTTATCTTATCTACGTGCGACTTTATATATACTATACAACGAGCAACAGCAAATGCATCTCACACCTGCACTTGCCATAGTCACATATAAATCGAACACAAAAACAGGGTTTCAGACGAGCCAAAGACAGCCGTCAAAAGGGAGCTAGTTTGACACAATTTGGCTGATATGTGCCAGTCATTAGCAAAAACTGGGCGTATTTTTTAATAAAAAACTGGCTTTTGTTACTATTTTTTATGAGGGGCTTGCTATTACTTGCGTCAATACCTATATATTGTATGCTAAGGACAATTGTCATTAACCATTCATTTCATTGTTGTTTGTTGACCCTTTACTGATGACAACGTTGCCAACTATCATAAATCTATCGTGTTAAATAGAGCCTTATGATAGCCAGCAATAGCCGTTTCAGGTCCAAACCTCACGCTGACTAATTTTGAGTATCTTCATGACCATTAATTATCAATATAAAAACGTCCAATCTCCCACCAAAATCACCATGACTGATGAACAATCTGCAGGTCACGCCGATCATTGGAGTATTCTGACCGATGACATGAGTCATGACGTGCCAGAATGGCTACAAAAAATGATCGAAAAGGCGGCCATGCCTAAAGGTCTCAATAGCAATGTCAGCGCTCAAGACAGCTGCCTATTGCTGTCTGAAAACCAGCCTTGTCATATCAATCAAGTATTGGCCATGAAAAATGGTAAGCCTGAATGCTTTATCAATGCTTATCCTTGTGTCGATAGCCCGTATGGACTCAATTGTAAGATTGAGCGTATCATTGCCAATGACAATTCACACGATGCTGTATTACGCTTGCGTACCGCTGATGGTAGTATTATTTACGCCTTTGACCAGCTCTACACCACCAATCGCCATTTATATCAGCGAGACACGTCTTACTTTGTGAACTTTAGCGCTTGGGCACATGAGATTAAGCTAAGTGAGCAAAACGAAGTCATCATGGTCGAAGATCAAGAAGCGATCCGCTATCACCGTGCATTTAACGACATCGTTGCCGCCAATGATGGAAAAATACCCGATGATCTGCAAGAGCAAATCAAAGAATGGAAACCAGAGACCAAAGCGCAAATGGCGCCAGTTGAGATCAACTTAGGTCACATGTGTGCCTATCTATTTGGTGATACTTTGGGACAAGAAGATGAAGCATGGTGCCAAGGTCAGGTGCTCGGTAAGCAAGAAACAGTGTTTAATGATAAATCCATTATCCTGTTTGATGTCGTGGTACTACGCGAACAAGATGCCGATCCTTTCGTGATTCGTATCGGCGCGCTCAACACGCCAGAGACGGCTTCTATTAAAGTGCATGACTACGTACAAGCGAACGTCTGGCTACAAGCTGCCATCTATAAAGAAAACCAGCAAAGTGCGGCGCAGCAATCAAAAGCCAGTTAACTACTTTACGAGTCATTCGCTACTTTTAAGAATGACCATTAAATGTATCATCAAATAAAAAGCCCCTAATAAGCATTAGGGGCTTTTTGTCTTTTTACAATCGTCGGGATAAAATCCTGAAAATATAAAATTAAGCCATGGTCGTCATTGATTTAATACGAGTATATAGCTCTTTTTGTTCAGCACTTGGGCGTGCCGTTTGTACTGCCATCAGTTGTGACATATCGCCTTCAACGCGAATTTTACCACCCATAAAGGCACCCATAATTTCATTGGTATCGAAATCAGTGATGATTGATTGCAAGATACTGCGGTCAAGCAACAAGGTAGTGGTCGCTGCATCGTTCAAGCCGCGATGCAATAAACCGTTTGCAAAGTTTGCTTCAATGTCTTGCTCAGTGTCAGATACTTTTAGATTGACGATCATATTCGCCAGTGCTGGCGGCAAATTTAGCTCGCCTGCCTCATTACCCATTTGCTCAACTTGCTCAAACCACTCATCTGTCAAAAAAACTGCCATATTATTGTCCTTAATTGGTGTTATTTCAGGCTACCGTTGTTTGGCTCACTCGCCTGACTGGATATCAAGTGATAAAATAGTTGCTCATAATAGCAGTACAAAAACTGCTATCATCACTTATATTTAGCCTCATTATAAGGGTCGACTTGATGATAAGTAAAACTTATTTAGAGTGCTTATGCGGCCATTGTTACAAAAATGCTGCTGGTCATGATATCTAAGCGTAGTAATTACTGTCCCTCTATCACCAAAATGTATTTCTAGAATCGTGATAAAATTGGGTATAAAATAGACAGATTGCACAGCTATAATAAGTTGCTTGCTAAGATTTTTACCAAAGAGTTTGTATTTTGCCGCATAGTTCTGATGATATTTGATTAGGATTGCGTTACAATACCCTTAAACAGAGTCGGGAGTTTTAACTAAACATTACGCAAACATGTTTTTTTGTCAGCCGCCGCTAGCATACGTCTATGGTCAGTACATTTTTATGGCCCTATGGATATTGGTATCTATCTTCATTAGTACAGCATTTTTGGTAATAATTAAGATAAATACTTCACCTCTTTAGATGTTTGATGCTCAAAAACGGCGCATCTTCTTATTCACCTTAATGATTTATTAACAATCCTACTATCGACCAGCTGTGAGTGTCGTGCGTTTAAAACGCCTTTATGCCTCAATACCAGCTGATACAAAGCGAAAGCTTAGATTGATAGTTAATAATATTATGGTGATAAGCGAGACAAAAAACAGCATGTGCCGCGATTCTATTTTTATCTGACTATTACTTTTATGATGCAGATAGCGCGGAGAGTTAGTTAATTCTGTTGATAATTCGGGCTGTAAAGGAATCATCCAATGAGTTTACAAAACACAGCAGTCGCCCCAGTTGACCGTGAGTACGAAATTACTATCGTAAGATTCTTTACGATAATGGCCGTGGTATGGGGCATCGTCGGCATGAGTATTGGTGTGTTCATTGCTTCACAGTTAGCATGGCCATCACTTAACTTTGACATTCCATGGCTGACATTTAGTCGTTTAAGACCGCTACATACCAATGCGGTCATTTTTGCGTTCGGTGGCTCTGCCCTGTTCGCAACGTCTTACTATATTGTTCAGCGTACCTGTAAGACAAGGTTATTTGCTCCTTATTTAGCTTGGTTTACCTTTTGGGGTTGGCAAGCCGTTATCGTATCAGCGGTTATTACCCTACCTTTAGGTTTAACATCGACCAAGGAATACGCTGAGCTTGAGTGGCCAATCGATATTTTGATTGCCTTGGTATGGATCTCTTATGCCATTGTTTTCTTCGGTACGCTCATCAAACGTAAAACCTCACATATTTATGTGGCTAACTGGTTCTTTGCAGCCTTTATTATTACGATTGCATTACTGCATATCGTAAACAGCATGGCGATTCCTGTTAGCGCATTTAAGTCTTACTCGTTATTTGGCGGTGCGACCGATGCGATGGTGCAGTGGTGGTACGGACATAACGCGGTAGGTTTTTATCTAACGGCAGCTTTCTTAGGAATGATGTATTACTTCGTTCCAGTACAGATTGGTCGTCCTATTTATTCTTACCGTTTGTCTATCGTTCACTTTTGGGCACTTATTGCGTCATATATGTGGGCTGGTGGTCACCATTTGCATTATTCAGCGCTTCCAGATTGGACGCAGTCTTTAGCAATGGTATTCTCAATCATCCTGTTTGCGCCATCTTGGGGTGGTATGATTAACGGTGTGCTCACACTATCAGGTAGTTGGGATAAGTTACGTACCGATCCGATCATTCGCTTTATGATTGTGGCATTGTCGTTCTATGCGATGTCGACGTTCGAAGGCCCAATGATGTCGATTAAGACAGTGAATGCGTTATCGCATAATACGGATTGGACAGTCGGTCACGTACACTCAGGTGCACTTGGTTGGGTAGGTATGATTACCATTGGTTCGCTATATGTACTGTTACCACGTATTTATAACAAACCTAAGATGTATTCTATCAGCTTAATCACCACGCATTTTTGGTTGGCGACAGCGGGTACTATTTTCTATATCGTATCAATGTGGATTTCAGGTATTGGCCAAGGCATGATGTGGCTGGCTACTAATCCAGACGGTACGTTAGTATATAGCTTCGTTGATACAGTTGAGTTCTCACATTTCCCATATATTGGTCGTGCTTTTGGTGGCCTATTGTATGTATCGGGTATGTTTGTGATGGCATATAACGTTTATAAAACACTTAAAATGCCAGAAGGTAAGCCTGTCGATATCGCAGATCCTACTGATCATGAACCTAGTGTTGATAAACCTTCAGCAGCTAACGTATAAGGAGCGATCATGTCTGGTACACCGCATGAAATTATTGAAAAAAATACAGGCTTGTTGGTTATCGGTATCGTTATTGCTATTAGCTTTGCAACGCTAGTTGAAATCGTACCATTGATATATGACAACAAGGGTCCTGAAGAAGGTGGGGTGAATGCTCCCCTGCCCTCCATGGAGCCATGGACTGCACTAGAATTTGAGGGTCGTGACATCTATATTCGTGAAGGTTGTCACGTTTGTCATACTCAGATGATTCGTCCACTACGTGCTGAAGTTGAACGTTATGGGCCCTACTCACGTGCTGCTGAATCTACGTGGGATCACCCGTTCTTATGGGGTTCAAAACGTACTGGACCTGATCTGGCACGTGTTGGCGGTCGTTATTCTGAAGACTGGCAAAAGCAGCATTTAATTGCGCCACGTTCACTAGTACCTGAATCAGTAATGCCTGGTTTCCCGTGGCTTGCTACCAACGAAGTGAATGGTGAAAACGTTCAAACTAAAATGCGTCTATTCCGTGATCGCTTTGGTGTACCTTACACTGAAGAAGATATCGAAGGAGCACCAGATGCTGTACTTGGTGCCACTGAACTTGATGCTTTGGTTGCTTATCTACAGCAACTGGGCACCGCGATGGAAGGACAGCGCTAATGGGTATTGGTGAATTACAAACAATTGCGACCGTTTCTGCCTTTGTTGCCTTCGTAGGTGTTGCATGGTGGGCGTATTCGCCAAAAAACAAAAAACGCTTCGAAGAAGATGCACAACTTGCGCTTGATGACGAGGATATAAAATCTCTGTCTGAAGAGCAGCGCAATAAGGATAAACGATGACATTTTTTTGGAGTTCTTGGATTACCATACTAAGTATCATGTGTTGGGCTGCTATCCTCGGTGTCTTACTAATGGTATTGAAGTACAAGCCAGAACTAGAAGATGACGGTACGACAGGCCACGCTTATGATGGTATCAAAGAGTACGACAAGCCATTGCCTAAATGGTGGCTCGTGATATTTTTTGGCTCTATTGCTTGGGGTGTTGCCTATTGGGTATTTTTCCCAGGTATTTTCCCATCAAAATGGGAAGGTATTGCCACTGTAGAAGTCGATGGCGAAATTGTACCGTGGACCTCTAAGAACGAGCTATATAGCGAACTTGAGAGTAATAACAAAGTATTTACGGATAACTTTGAGAAAAATATTTTAGCAAAAGCGGATGCTAGTGGTGCGACACAGACCTTAGCGGCACTTGCTGAGTTACAGGCAACGATGCGCCGCAGTGAAACACCACCAGCAGATCTGCAAGATCAAATTGACAAGAAAACTGCAGAACTATCCCCTTATGTAGAAAAGCTTTCAGAAAACCGGAATGCTTTAAAAGTTGGTAGTCGTTTGTTCTTACAGAACTGTGCGGTCTGTCATGGCTCTAACGCCAAAGGTGCGATAGGCTATCCAAATCTAACTGACAATGACTGGTTATATGGCGGAGAAGCGTCAAACATTTTGACCACGCTACATAAAGGTCGAGTTGGTGGTATGGCTGCATGGCGTGATCAAATCGGTGAAGATGGGGTACGTGCGGTATCTGAATACGTGCTATCAATATCTGGCAACCAACCTGGTTACGAGCTTGATAAAGCTCAAGTCGCTCAAGGTGAGGCCATCTTTAATGAGCCGACTAACTGTGTACTTTGTCATGGTGCAGATGCCAAAGGTATGACTTCTACTGGCGCGCCAAACTTGACAGATAACATTTGGTTATATGGTGGTGATCGTGAGACCATCCGCGAAACCTTACGTTATGGTCGTGCTGGTGTGATGCCTGAGTGGGAAACCAAACTGGGTAATGAGCGTATTATGCTACTTGCAGCTTATGTTTACTCATTATCAGATAAAACCCCTCAACCTGCTGCTAAAGCACCAACCGCTACTCAAATAGCAACCACTATAGAAACGACGGCTAACTAATATTTAAAGATGGTTGTCATAGCATCAGTGGATAAGATTTGATAAAAGGAGAACTGTTATTGCAGTTCTCCTTTTTTTATAAATTCTTTGATGAGAATTTATCGACTGCTACCGCATTGTCAAAATTTGAGTAGCAAATGAAATGGAGTTTAATACTGCATAGAGCATGACCAATATATCGATCATTATGCTGATATATTGATTGGTTTTTAAGATTATTACCCCATTTATAATAGGGAGAATGCTAAAATGATAATACATAAAAACCACTTATTAGTGGCGAATTTAGAAGATAGTCATCCATTCTCATTAAGCTATTTGCAATCGATCATTTGGTAGATGGGTTAAAATATTTTTCTGTTCAATATTTTATCCGCTACTTACTGACATTGATAACATCACACACTCATACATCTGATGATTAAAGATGTTTGTTCATCATGCCAGCAAACTGATTCTTTTTTAAAAGAGGCACGTTTATGTCAGCACCACAACCCAATAAAATCCCTGTACAGCAAATTGACCTTGATGCGACCAAGCATCGAGTTCACCCTAGGTTTGTCACCGGTTTTTATCAAAACATTCGTGTCGTCACGATGTATGCACTTTTAGCCGCTTTTCTGCTGTTGCCGTGGTTACGTTATAATGGTAGGCAAGCAATATGGCTTGATGTTCCCTCGCAGCATTACTATATTTTTGGCATGACTTTTTTGACCCAAGATTTTTACTTCATTGCCGCCTTTGCGATTATTGCCGCATTCACTTTATTCATGGTGACTGTGTATGCGGGGCGTGTTTGGTGTGGCTATGCCTGCCCTCAGACGATTTGGACACATCTTTATCAATATGTTGAAAAATGGGTGATTGGCGATCGCAACAAACGTATCAAGTTTGATAAAGAACCGATGAGTGCAAAAAAAGCCTTTAAACGTTCTTTGATATATTTTATTTGGTTGGTATTTTCAGTGATTACCGCGGCAACCTTTGTCAGTTATGTCGCTGGAACAGATTATTTATATCAAAGCTGGCAAACCATTGGTTTTATTCCTATTCCTGATTGGCCAACATGGGTATGGGTATCAATGTTTATCTTTACCTTTGCCACTTATGCCAATGCGGGCTACATGCGCGAGCAGATGTGCGTACAGATCTGTCCTTATGGTCGTTTTCAGAGCGTTATGTTTGATAAAGATACGTTGGTTGTGTCTTATGATTATGAACGTGGCGAACCTCGCGGGGCACGTAAAAAAGGCACCCATCCTGAACATTTAGGGGATTGTATCGAATGTACCATGTGCGTACAGGTTTGTCCGACTGGGATTGATATTCGAGATGGCTTGCAAGTTGGTTGCATCCAATGTGCTGCTTGTATTGACGCTTGTAATGAAATTATGGATAAAGTCGGCTATCCACGTGGGCTTATCCGCTATACAACAGAACGACAGTTGTCAGAAAAAGAAAATACCCGCGTCATCAGTCCACGTCTATTTGCTTATTTAGCCGTTATTACTATTTTATGTGGTGGCGTTATTTATGCGTTGACGGACCGTGTACCGTTAGAGATTGATATTCGCCGTGACCGTAATCAGTTGTCTTCAGTGAATAATCAAGGCATGATTGAAAACAGCTATATCGTCAAGCTGACTAATAAAACACAAGAGCCGCATACCTATACAATAACCCTTGCTCCACAAGAAGGTTTGAGCTTGGCGCTGCGATTCAACGATGTACCATTAGAAGCAGGTGAAAGCTTTGATATGCCTGTGAGTATTTATGGCGATCCTAAGGTCATCGATTTTGAACAAACATCAGTGACCCTAAATGTGACCAGTGAAGATGGTCAGTATAAAGTCAGTAAACAAAACGTATTTACTACTCAAGGGCAGTAGGTTTTTATAAGCGCTTGATAGCTTAGCTAGTGCGGGTCCTCATTTTAAAAGTGGTAATAAAAATGAGATAAATGGCAGCTAAACTGGGAAAGTAGTGCAGATAACATCGTGCTATTAACCAGTAGTTTGGCAAAATTTAACCATTTTTAATCCATTTAGGTGCTTTCATTCAGACTGAGGATGCGCCCTAGTATATAATTCTATATTTCACCTGTGAGTCAGTGGCTAGCAGGTGGACGATTTATCATTAAACTGGCAGCTGTTTCGTTGTCAGCTTATCCATTGATACAGTTTATAGATATCTGATAAACAGATATCTGATTAATAGGTATTTTATGTCTACTCCAGCATCAAATTTTAAGCATCAAGATACTCAGCCATGGTATAAGAATTACATGGTGGTTATTTTTGTTATTGGCATGCCAGCATTTGTCGTAGTGGCCTGTATCTTTTTTGTTTATTACTCTTATCAAATTCGGGATAGCGTGGTACGTGACGACTGGTATATGGATGGTAAGACGCTTTATCATGATGTATCACGTGACAAGCTGACTTATGACTTAGATTTGCACGGCGAAATGCAGTTTGCAGATAATGGTGATGTTGTATTTTATCTAAATTATCCTGAACAGAGTCTGCAATCAGGTAAACTGCTGAATGGTAATCCTTTGGCTTATCCTGAAAAACTAGATCTGTCTATCTCGCATGCAACCGACATCAAAAAAGATCACGATGTCGTACTTCAACATGTCGAGGGCAATAAATACAGTGCGCAGGTAGATATAGATCCTTTAAAAGCAAAATATTATCTACAAGTAAGTAGTGATGGTAAAGATGACTGGCGTATGCAAGATGTGGCGAAATTACCACGTTCAAAAGTTAGCTTTGACCCATTACCTGTTTTTGCAGAAAGTTGATTTTACCAATCTTGCTATTATAAGCATGATTAATAATTGATTTATTAACACATAAAGAAACCAGCCATTTATCAATAATGAGCTGGTTTTTTATACTAACAGTTTACGCTATTTTTATAAATGTCATTTAACAATATCGAATAAGCGAATTGTCAAATAACAGGATTTATTGTTGGAATCTTCTGATTCGTATGCTTGTTTTCTGCTGAATTATCCGACTCTGTCGAAAGCAGCTTACGATCAAACTTCGGATTGAACGCTTGAGTTTTTGGCGATACAGGTAAGCCAATTTCAGCCAAGCTCTCGGTCTGCCCTGCTTGGATATTATCCCCTTCAAACAAACGTTCATTGTCATCACGATCAAGACTTAACTGCTCAAAATCGAATAGCTCACGGTCTGCTAGTTGTGACGGTGCGACGTTTTGCATGGCTTTAAAAATAGAGGCCAAACGCTGCGGATGAGCATTATCCCATTCCCGCAACATATCGTTGATAATGGCTCTTTGTAAGTTGGTTTGGCTGCCACATAAATTACATGGAATAATTGGAAATTCTTTTAAGCGAGCATATTCGATGATGTCTTTTTCTTCGACATAAGCCAATGGGCGAATAAGTAGGTTTTGCTTGTCGTCACTGAGCAATTTCGGTGGCATCGATTTAAGAGTGCCGCCATGAAATAAATTCAAAAAGAAAGTCGCCAACATATCATCGCGATGATGACCCAGCGCAATTTTGGTTGCGCCAATCTGCTTAGCAAAACCGTATAATGAGCCGCGGCGCAGACGTGAACACGCCGAGCAATAAGTTTTGCCTTCTGGCACCACGCTCTTAACAATACTATAAGTGTCTTTTTCTAAGATATAGTGAGCAATGCCCTGCTCGTTCAAATACGCTGGCAAAATATCTTCAGGATATCCAGGTTGCTTTTGATCGAGATTGACCGCGACGATATCAAAGTTAATCGGGGCGATACGCTTGAGTAATAGTAAAATATCCAGCAAGGTATAGCTGTCTTTACCACCTGAAACACAGACCATCACTACATCGCCGTCTTCGATCATATTAAAATCACGAATCGCCCAAGAGACTTGTCTACGCAGCTTCTTTTGCAGTTTACGGAACTCTGCTGATTCAGTAGACGTTGACGGTGCAGCGGCGATACTGTTTTCATTTGTATGATCGTCAGCAACATCCTCATATTCCATGCTATCACCATCAGTGTCCCAAGCATGATTATCCAAACCTGTATCAGCTGACATATCATCGATTTCAGGCGTAATTTGTGGCGTAAACAAGGTTGCTGCGGTCATAAGTTACTCAATATCTTTACAAGGGAATTTTGCTAAAAAATGGAAGGATAAAGCCTTTAGCAAGGAGGTAATAGCACAGTGGCTCTAAAAGCAGCGATTATAACAAAATTTGCTAACAGATTGAAAAGATGAGATTCAACTATCAGATTAAATATTCAGTCTTTTTTATGGCTTAGCTTAAGGTATGGTGAACATTCGACCATAGCACTGCTGATAGCTCCACACTTTTATAAACAAATTTCTCTTTTGAGCTGATTAAGGTTTCATATCGTATTTATAATGGCTTCGTGGTTCTGTAATGAGCGTATTTTTGCTAAAATAGGCGTTTTTCGCAAACCCATTTCGCAAACCAATAATAGATACCACTATGACTAATGTTACTTCGCAAAGCGCCTCCAATAATCAAGCCTTCGATACTGACTTAAATGCTCTGCATAAAAGCCAAAATGCCGTTGTGCTACTGTCAGGCGGGCTTGATTCGGTGACTTGTTTGTATTGGGCCAAGGCACGTTATGCGTCGGTGACTGCGGTCAGTTTTAACTATGGTCAACGCCACAATAGTGAGCTGGTCGCGGCAAAAGCCATCGCTGAGACTGCCGAGGTCAATCACAGGATTATTGATATTGATATCGCTCAGCTTGGTGGCTCTTCGCTGACAGATCACAGTATGATTGTTCCTGATGGCGATACGGATAAGTTCCCTAATAAAAAGCGTGATGAGATCGATAACGACGCTATTCCCAACACCTATGTGCCTGCGCGTAATACGATATTTTTGTCTTATGCGCTAGCCGTTGCTGAAGTGACCGATGCCAATCATATCGTCATTGGCGTCAGCTCAGTCGATTACTCAGGCTACCCTGACTGTCGTCCAGAGTATATTGCCGCCTTCGAGCATATGGCCAATCTTGCCACCAAAGCGGGTGTTACCGGTCATCACTTATCCATTCAAACGCCATTACAGCAACTGTCAAAAGCAAAAACCATTGAGCTTGGATTGTCATTGGGCGTCGATTATGGGCAAACCATATCTTGCTACCAAGCCGATGCACAAGGTCTTGCTTGCGGTGTATGTGATAGCTGTGCCCTACGCCGTCAAGGCTTTGCTCAGGCTGGCATCACTGACCCAACCCATTATCAATCTTAGTTAATGATGAGATTGCACTTGCATGAAAGCGTGATAGCAATCAACATTAGCGAAACATTCGCTTGCATTAACACAGCACGCCGCCGTTGTATTTTAACTCACATACTTGTTATGGTATGAGCGATTGCATTTATCACAAGATATAAGTAACCACATTAGTCAACGAACTATGAGTACTTTTGCTTTACTTTGAGTACAAAATTTAGAAAATTGATGTTACCCGTAAGAGGATATTTATGAAGTTGTTGCCATTATTACCCCTAGCTTTAGCTGCCATTTTTGTGATGCCACAAGCAAACGCTGCCGATATTAAGCAAAATAACATCAATACCTGCGTTAATGGTGCGGTCAAATATAAAGTCGCTGACAAAGGCGATGCGACCAAACTATGCAATTGCACTATTGGCGTGCGTAGCAACATGACCATCGGTCAGATGTGGGAAATTGAAAGTTATGCCCAAGATAAAAAAGATCCGTCTGCACTGCCTTACGTCAAAAAAATGCAAAAAGATTTGCAGCAATGCACTGTTGGCTTAGATTTAAAACAACCACAAAAACCAGCATAATACACATCTCGTTTGATATACAAAAGACTGGCTATTGCCAGTCTTTTGTATATACCTAAACCATTGTTTTTATTGCATATATATTAAATACTATATCTATTGGTAGCCATTTTTATAGTTACCTGTAGCTTTCTCTCCTTTTATAGCACTCCGAAAAACTCCCCTTATTTCATTCTCTTAACACTAGTAACCCCATCAAACTTAGTTAAGCAGCTCATATAATAATCTTCTATATCGTGATATTCAGTGAATAGCCGCTTGTAGGTTTCATAGTGCATGCCTTTAGGTTTTCGATAAGGGTTTTCATGCCACTTCAAACGCTTTCTTATTGCTTGCATACTTGCATCAGGTCGCTAGCACCGCTGCATAAGCTGTCGCTCAATGTGTTCTTAATTCCTTCAGCTCAATCCTCTTGAATGATACCTCCCTATCTGCTTTTGCTTCTGCACTGGACTGTACCCAAGCTGCGTGTGCTTTTGCGTCCGCTTCTGCCCTAGCTGCTTCTACTTTTACCCTAGCTGCTTTTTCTTCTGTCCTAGCTATTTCTGCTTTTGCAATGGCTGCGTTTGCTTTTGCAATGGCTGCGTCTGCTTTCGCGTATGCTTCTGCCCTAGCTACTTTTCCTGATGCTTGTGCTTTTGCGTATGCTTCTGCACTAGATGGTTCGGCTGCAACCATGGCATATTCATTATTGGCACTTGCTATTCCCAAAGAACAAACTGTTAAAACTATAATGCCTGATATGAATGTGAATAAGTGGTTTAATGCTTTCATTGTATTGTTTACTCTCAGCTTCATTCAAATAAATCTACAATACACGATATCTAAATCATTAGGCAAGTTTGCTTCTTCCTGCCTCCTCATTGCTTGCATCGTTATTATGAGAAAACTATCTTTCATTCGAGACATATACTCCTTTGCGCGTAATGTTCCATAAACTCCCCTTAACGTTCTTTACTTTCACTATGAGCGGCTCTAACTAGTAGCTCGCAATGGTTATTATGTATCTGTTGGTCGCTGATATCACGATTGATCCAGTCGTAGTAGCTTGACGGCTTAATACTTAGTACACGGCACATAGAGACGATACTAAAAACCTGTCTATTAGTTTTTATAAAGGCATACCTTACTAGCTGTGCTTGGCGAAGTACGCCGTCGCCTCATTCGAGCATAGCTCTCATCTTGCATCGGGGCGAAACAGTGCTTCGCTTTATCCTTCCTCATTTAGTATCTCTCGTTCCTCTTCAGCCACTTTAAGCTGTCGTTTGAGGCGCTTGTTCTCTTCCATCACGGCCATAAGCTGTGTATCGTACTGCTCAGTCCCTTCAAGCTTGCCTTGAGTGGCTTTGTTATGCCAGTTAGATAAAGTCTGCATGGCGATACCAAGCTGCTTTGCAGTCGCTGAAATATTCCCATCGTTGTCCGCTATCTTCTTGACGGCTTCAGCTTTGAATTCTGTGCTGTAAGTTCTGATTTTCTTAGTCATGGTAAACTCCTCATCGAGTCGTTAGTTTACCAAGTTTAGGTGTACGGTTTCTTCAGCATAGCTCAGAATAAATAGAAGTGAAAGATACTGGCTATTGCCAGTCTTTTTTGTTGTCAATACAGGCGCAAAGTGTAAAACTGATTATGAATCGCTGCTAATCTGCTTATAATAAGCACACAGCATAGATTACCAATCGAAGTAAGTACTGATATAAGTACTGACATAAACAAAAACGAATAAGGATTTTATAATGGCAAAACCAACCACAGAAAACCTAACCTTACCTGACTTTCCAGTGACGATAGTACGAAAGCTTGCCGGCAACTTTATCCATGATGAAATCAATCTCAAAGAGATGATTGCCAATACTGATAAAGGACTTATTTTGTACTTTTATCCAAAAGATAGTACGCCAGGCTGTACCACTCAAGCAACCGAATTTACTGCTCATCTCCATGAGTTTGATGATTTAGGCTATGACATTATCGGCGTCTCACGTGATAGTGTTGAATCTCACGAGAAATTCATCACCAAATATGATTTAAACATTGCCCTTATCAGCGATACTGACGAAAAATTATGCCAATACTTTGACGTTATTAAAGAAAAAAACATGTACGGCAAAATAACATTAGGGCTGATCCGCTCAGTGTTCGTTTTTAACAAAGATGGCGAGCTGACCCATGCTCAGCGAAATCTACGTGCCAAAGGCTACACTGAACGTTTGCTTGAAACCTTAGCACCTTAACCAATAAAACTAAGAGTCATAAAAAAGAATTTTAGAATAGACGCTAATAATCATTACGATAAACGCTGGATATCAGAGGCCAAAAGTAGTTTTTGAATGACTATCTTTTAGAGCAATCTCTTATCAGAGGAATCTCTTAAAAAAATTATCTAAAAAACAGCCCTGAATAATAAACATCTTATAACTTGAGAATCATATGAATAAACAATCCGATACTGCAGCGGATAACACAGCATCCAAAGCTACTCGCCAAGTATCTGTTGCCGTTATCGGTGCAGGTACTGCTGGGCAAAATGCTTTTCGTCAAGCCAGTAAAACCCATGATGATGTTGTTATTATTAATGACGGATTCTGGACGACCACTTGTATTGCGGTCGGCTGTATGCCAAGCAAACTATTGATTGCCGCCGCTGATCGCGCGTATGAAGCCAATCACTCTGCTGAATTTGGCGTTCATGCCACTGTCCAGATAGATGGCAAGCAAGTCATGCAACGCGTTCGGGACGAGCGTGCTCATTTTGCTAGCTACATCAAAGCTCAAGTAGATAGCTGGCCTGATCACAAAAAAATCTCAGGACGCGCTCATATCAATAACCAAGGATTCATTGAAGTCAATGATGAGCTGATTGCCGCTGACAAAATCATTATCGCCACGGGCAGCTCTCCATTTATCCCAGATGGCTGGGCAGATAAGCTTGGTGACGCCATACTCACCTCTGATACGATCTTTGAGCTCACAAATTTACCAAAAACAATGGCCGTCGTCGGTACAGGTGCTATCGGATTAGAGCTTGCGCAAGCCTTTAACCGCTTAGGCGTAGAAGTAACTTTGTTTAATCGTGTCAAACGTGTTGCAGGTCTCAAAGACGATGATATCAATAACAAAGCTATCGATTGCTTAAGCCGCGAATTAACCATGCATTTGGGCAGCAAAATCAACGATGTCGGCGTGCAAACAGCCACGGATAATGACCATTCAGCCGCGTTCATTGACTATGAAGACAGTGCTGGAGAGTCGCAACAATGGCAAGGTGAGTATGTACTGGTTGCGACCGGTCGCCGCAATAATATCAAACCGCTGGGAGTCGAACATTTAGGCGTTAAACTTGATGATAAGGATCGTCCAAAGCACTTGAATAAAAAAACAGGTCAGATTGGTGATTTAGATGTCTATATCGTTGGTGATGCCAACGCCAATCTCCCACTATTGCATGTGGCCAGTGATGAAGGCTATAGCGCTGGAAGTATGGTCTGCGAGAATGAAGACGCCGCTCATATTCGCCCGCCCGCCACGCCCTTCTCGATTGTGTTTTGCTCACCACAAATCGTTAACGTCGGCATGTCTCTACCAGACATTCAGCAGGATACAAGCTTAGAATATGTCATCGGTAGCGTCAGCTTCGATAATCAAGGACGTAGTCGCGTGATGGGCGTCAACTGTGGTCTGCTACATATCTATGGCTGTAAAAAAACTGATAGAATCTTAGGCGCTAGTATGGTGGGTTCTGATGCCGAGTATATTGGACATATTTTAGCGGCAGCGATTACCAATGATTTGAGTGTTAAGGCCATGCTCGATACGCCTTTTTATCATCCTACGATATTAGAGGGCTTACGTACCGCCTTACGCGATGTTCAACACAAAATGGCAATACCTTATCAGTACCAAGACACACAGGAAGATAGCTTTTAAGCATCAGCTCAGCTACACTTTCAAAACAAGGATGTGCCGTATTAATCATCACTCATGTTGTGTTTGGTAGCACTAACGACTTGAGGTACTTTAAAAACTCTGCATGGACCAAAAAATGGCAATCGCTAGTATTACTGATTTTTTTAAAGAGATTGTTCGTGACCTGCATACTAGCCTCTACCTTGCGCTTGGCGGCTCTGTCGATGAAGAGTCACTTGATTGGTCGTCTCAAGCGGTAGAGCTCGCTAGTACTGCCATCAAAATCCTGATACTGCTGGCAGTGTTGGGATTTTTTTATTGGCTTGCCATTTACATCCTTAAGCAAAGTAGGACAAAAATCCGCCTGAATGAGCGCCGTACTAAGATTGTCCGTTCAGTCTTGCGTTATATCTGGATAGTTGCCAGCTTGATTGCCATTATGAGCCAGATTTACTTTGAGCCAGAGACTATCAAAGCCACTGCAAAAGCCAGTACATGGGCGGGTATTTATTATGTACTTTGGGCGTCATCTGGACAGATTATCCATAAGGTGTTACAGCATTATGGTCTCAATGCTTCTATAGAGCAGCTGCTTCAAAACATCTTGTCAGTGCTGCTATTGGTACTCGGACTTGCCAGCGTCATGGCGCAATTTGGTTTCGATATCGTCTCATTGGTCGCAGGTTTAGGGATTGTGGGCTTGGCAGTCGGTTTTGCTGCCCAGTCAACGCTTGCTAATTTCATTGCAGGTATTACCATTTTACTCGAACAATCTTTTCAGGTTGGTGACTGGATTCATATCAATGACAACGAGGGTCGCGTCGTACTCATTGCGTTACGCACCACCCATATTTTGACGCGAGACAACATCACCGTCATTATTCCCAACTCTAACGTTGCCTCCTCTGAGGTGACCAATTTAACCTCCAAGAACTTCATACGTTTCGATATTCGTGTGCGTATCGCCTTTGAAGATGATATCGATACTGCTCGCAAGGAAATTTTGCAGGTGCTTACTGACACCGATGTGGTACTCAGCCGTCCTGAAACCTCGGCCACCGTGGATGAAATTGGTGAGTATGGAGTGTTCTTTATCGTGCGTTTTTGGGTCAAGCCTGCTGCTGTCGCGCGCATGCCCAAAATTAAAGAAGGTCTAAAAGAAGATATCAAGCGTGCCTTTGATGCCGCTAATATTTCTACTCCTTATCCTCATATGCGTCTGCTTATGCCAAAGGACGTGGATTATCCTATTGCCACTAAACCTTTTGCGACTACAACGCAGGTCGTGTCAGAAACACCACCACTGAGCAAAGCGGATAAATAAGCTCATTATATTATTTATCCCTTGGACAATTTATTCCACAATTTTTAGGCTCAAGATTTTCATCCTCAGTATGATAAGCATGATTTTGTGAAAGGTAGCGTTGCTGAACCTCTCTTTGATAAACACCACCACTTTAAACCATCCTGCCCTGAATTATGGTAAAATTGGCGGTTAAACATCTTATTTTATGATGTGCATTACTTATCAATTTAGCCCACAGGTATCCGTATGACCGAAACAACCGCGCCCGCACCTCTAACAGCAGCTTCACCAGAATTGTCGCTTGACCTTATTATCACCTGTGCCGATGGGCTTGAGGCACCACTCCAAACTGAGCTGACAAGTTTTGGTATTGCAAGTGAAATCAAAAGTACAGGCCGTCTGGCAGTTACTGGTACTTTGCGTGACTTATATAGCATTTGTTTGTGGTCACGTGTCGCCTCGCGGGTACTAATGCTCATTAAACGCAAAAACATCAATGCCGAATACGATGTGGCTGAGCAACTTTATGGCTTGGCAAAATCGGTCAATTGGATTGAGCAGTTTAGTTTAGAGCAAACCTTTGCCATTCGTCTGTCGGTCGACAAGCGTGTCGCCGTCAGTCAACAGTTTGCGATGCTACGTATCAAAGATGCGATTGCAGATACGTTCAATGAAGTTTATGACAGCCGTCCTAACGTCGATAGTAAAAATCCAGACTTTTCTATATTTGCAACTGTGAATGATAAGCAAGCTGAGCTGTATTTGGATTTATCAGGTACCAGTTTGCATCGCCGTGGTTATCGTGTGGCAATGACTGAAGCGCCACTCAAAGAAAACTTGGCAGCGGCTCTACTATATAGTGCAGGCTGGCACAAGAAAAATGAAGCTGGTAATGCACCTTTTTATAATGCGCTAATTGATCCAATGTGTGGGTCTGGCACCTTTATCATTGAAGCACTACTCATGCATTGCGATTATGCTGTGGGTATCGATAAAGCCGCCAATCAATTTGGTTTTTACCAATGGCAGCATCATGATGATACGTTATGGCAACAGATGATCGATGATGCCCAGACACGTTTTCGCGAAGCCTTAGCAATTGCTAATGAGCAACCAGATACATTACCGCTGATTTTGGGTTTTGATGCCGATAGCGGCGCGATTTTAGCGACAGAGAAAAACTTGATTGCCGCAGGTTTGCAAGATTTACTACCACTACTCGATCTTGAGACGCGTGCGCTTGACCAGCTGAGCACTATTTTGAAGCCATTGGTCGATGACGGTCGCTTAAGCAATCCTCTAATCATCACCAACCCACCTTATGGTGAGCGTTTGGGTGACGAAGAGATGATTAAGCCATTGTACCAAGCGATTGGGCTTATTTTGCAAGACAGCTTTGCTGGTAGCGGCATCGATCCAATGCTTGGCATATTAGCATCTAATGTTGAGCAAGTTGATATCTTACCTATCAAAGAACCAAAAACCTTACGCTGTCATAATGGTGCTATCACCGTTTATTTCCGCTATGGCACGTTGATTGCGGGACAAACTGGCAATCTCGTTAGTCGCTTCGAAAAACGTGAGATTGAAGTGGAAGAGGGACAAGACTTTATCAACCGCTTGCAAAAAAACCTGTCCAAGCTGAAGAAGTTGGCTAAAAAAGACAAGGTTAGTAATTTGCGCGTTTATAATGCTGACTTGCCCGACTTCAAAGTCGCCGTCGATTTATATGGCGACTATGTGCACGTGCAAGAATATGCGCCACCAAAAACCATTCCACCTGAGACGGCTAAAAAACGCTTCAACTTGGCATTAATGGGTATTCGTGAAGTTTTTGGTATTAACCGTGAACAAATATTTATTAAGACTCGTGCACGCCAGTCTGGTAATGACCAATATAGCAAACAGAACACCACAGAAAAGCGTGGTAAATTTCATGTTGCACGTGAAGATGGTGCTTATTTTTACGTCAACTTTACGGACTATTTAGATACGGGTTTGTTCATTGATCACCGTAATATGCGTGCCCGTATCAAAGATAACAGTCGTAATAAATCCGTACTGAACTTATTTGCTTATACCTGTACGGCAAGTGTGCATGCGGCGCTTGCTGGCGCGAAAAAAGTCACCAGCGTTGACTTGTCACAGAACTATCTAGACTGGGGCAAGCAAAACTTTGTATTGAATGGTCTGGACGTTAGCCGCAATAAGTATCAATTCGTCGCAGCCGATATCTTTGAATGGATTAAAGACAATACTGAACAATTTGATGTCATCTTTATCGATCCACCGACTTTTTCAAATTCGAAAAAGTTCCAAGGTACCTTTGATGTGCAGCGCGACCACTCTGCCCTCATTAATCGTGCGATGAACCGCTTGACCTCTGACGGGATTTTGTATTTTTCAAATAACTTTACCCGCTTTGAGCTCGATGAGCAGCTAACTGAGCGTTATGATATTGTCGATATCACGCAAAAAACCATTGGTTTTGATTTTGATATTAAAAAACCTATTCATCAAAGTTTTGAGATTCGTCATCGTCAGGGTTGATAATTTAGGTTTATAGATGGATATAAAGGTTAACTACCGCATTTAGACGCCATCTTTTATAGTCAGTCTTGTCGTACACATAACAATGACCCAATCGGCTTTGATTGGGTCATTTTTTGTTGCTATGATAGAGCGTCACTAAGTAATAGCTAAGTAATAGCTAAGTAATAGCTAAGCAACCGTGAAGCGTATATTTACGAGCGCTTTAATCCCACTATTGCGATTGTTTTTATTTATATAACTTAACTATCAAACCCTTAATCACTCTAATAACAAGGATAACACCATGGCATTATCACTTAATAAAGGCGGTAACTTATCGCTCACCAAGACTGACCCAAATTTAACGAAGTTACTTATCGGTCTAGGTTGGGATGAACGCGCAACTTCTGGTGCTGAGTTTGATCTTGATGCCAGTGTGTTTTTACTGAATACGGCAGGTAAAGTACGCGGCGACCATGACTTCATTTTCTATAACCAGCTTAAGTCTGATAATGGCGCGGTTGAGCATACTGGTGATAACCGCACTGGCGAAGGTGATGGAGATGATGAAGTCGTCAAAGTAAACCTCACCCAAGTCCCAGCTGATGTGGATAAAATTGTCGTCACTGTTACTATTCATGATGCGGCGGCTCGTAGTCAAAACTTTGGTCAAGTTGCCAATGCCTTTATTCGTGTCGTGAATGAAGAGACAGGTACTGAAGTGGTACGTTTTGATTTGGCAGAAGATTACTCTGTTGAAACAGCAATGGTATTTGGCGAAGTCTATCGTCACAACGGTGAATGGAAATTCCGCGCCGTTGGTCAAGGCTATTCAGGCGGCTTGCAAGCCATGTGTCAACAGTATGGCGTTGTTATCTAATGTGATAACTTATTCATGCTTAGACTACTATATGACCATTAAACTCAAAATATAAAGCAAGTATTAGCCCTCTATTTGTACTCACCATTAGCAATGATAATGGCTGTAAAATATGGTTGCAAAATAGTCACAATTATTCATAGCTAAATGACTAGTAATGCTTTATGTTTCGTTTAGAATTATGCAAAAAAAGTGGTTAGCGATAACCGCTTTTTTTGTGGTTTGCGCCTATAGTAGGCCGACCTTAGCTTTATGCAACCAGACAGGATGTGTCATGAGACATTTTTATTTAGACTTTATTTTCACAGCCATCGCCCTAGCGGTCGCGGCATGGTGGGGATATTCACATGGCGGTATGGGCGGTATGATAACCACCCTATCTATTACCGCTATTTTGGCCGTCATGGAGATTTCATTATCGTTTGATAATGCGGTGGTCAACGCCTCAGTCCTTAAGGGCTGGGACGATTTTTGGAAAAAGATATTTTTAACGGTAGGTATTTTAATCGCCGTCTTTGGTATGCGTTTGGTATTCCCTATTGTCATCGTCGCGGTTACCGCTGATCTTGGTATGATGCAAGTTATAGATTTGGCATTGAACGATCCTAAAGAATACTCAGCCAGACTATTGGCGCATCATGCCGAAATCTCAGCATTTGGCGGTATTTTCTTATTGCTCGTCTTCTTAAACTTCATCTTTGATGAAAAAGAAGTACACTGGTTCGATTGGCTTGAGAGCCGTCTGGCAAAATTAGGCAAAGTCGATGCCATGAGCGTGTTTGTCGCACTTATCGTCTTGATGATTGCCGTATCATTTGCCAAGCCTGAGCAATCAGCTGCGGTCCTAATCGCTGGCGTATGGGGCATCTTAGTTTACCTTGGCGT
>NZ_DKHR01000037.1:0-7860 GCF_002453835.1 Psychrobacter sp. UBA6739 | reverse complement strand
CAAGGTAATAGTACTGGTGCTGCAACTAGCGCGATTATGAAAGGTGGTATTATCGGTTTCTTATATCTAGAAGTCCTTGATGCCTCATTCAGTTTCGACGGTGTGATTGGCGCATTTGCGATTACCAATGACGTAATCGTCATCATGCTAGGTCTGGCTATTGGTGCGATGTTTGTACGTTCGATGACTATCTTCTTGGTCGACAAAGGCACCCTTGATGAATATGTCTATCTTGAGCATGGCGCGCATTATGCTATCGGTGCTTTAGCTATCATCATGCTGCTATCAGTGAAATTCCATGTACCAGAGCTTATCACTGGTCTGATTGGTATTACCTTTATTGGTTGGGCGTTTGTCGCTTCACTCAATTATCGTAAGCGAGAAGCTAAATCAATTACTTGATGCTCGTTCGATGTTAAAAAACCAAGCAAAAATTTTTAATATCAAACAGTATAAAGTGGATAGATAAAGTTAGTTTAAAAATAGACGGGTTGTACCAAAGCAGTTGGTATGACCCGTTTTTGCTTTAAAGCACTTATTTGACACCCGTTGAATAAGTGCTTTTTTATGTTGCACTGCCTGACGATCTAATTTACTTTTTGATAACAACACCTTAACGACTGTTGCTCGGACGGTTAAAAAGTATCAGACTTGCAGCATTGATATGTCGCTTAGTAATCATATCGTAATCACACAAAATACGCCTTGCTTAGTAAGCAATCGCTTAGTATAGTAAATCGTAATGATATGCAGGGCGTGGCATACGAGTCAATTTATTCATTGTTTGCATTTATATATCGACCACTGCACTATTTTAGTTTATTTTTTTTATCATTCAATCCACTCAATTATTAATCAAAAGGATATTTATATGGCTATTAGCTTAACAAAAGGCGGCAACGTAAACTTATCAAAAGAAGCGCCGGGTTTAACCAATATTACAGTCGGTCTTGGCTGGGATCCACGTGCTACTGACGGTCAAGAGTTTGACTTAGATGCAATTGGCTTTTTGGTCAATGAAGCAGGTAAAGTACGTAATGACCAAGATTTCATCTTTTTTAACAACTTAAAGTCAGACAATGGCGCGGTTGAGCACACAGGTGATAACCGTACTGGTGAAGGCGACGGCGATGATGAAAAAATCAAAATCAATCTTGCTAGCATTCCAGCTGACGTAAGCAAAGTCGCTATCTGTGCGATTATTTATGAAGGTCAAAGCCGCAATCAAAACTTTGGTCAAGTGGGTGACGCTTACATCCGTGTCGTTAACGACAATGGCGATGCTGAAATCGCACGTTATGACTTATCAGAAGACGGTAGCACCGAAACTGCGATGATTTTTGGTGAATTATATCGCCATAGTGGCGACTGGAAATTCCGTGCCGTCGGTCAAGGCTTCAGCGGTGGTCTTGGACCATTAGCGGCTTCTTATGGTGTTAATGTTTAAGAGCTGACTAACATTTAGCGCTAATAATATAAGCCCCAAAAGCCATCAAGTGTGCCCTACTATCGCATTTGATGGCTTTAAAAGTAATAGGCTAGCGAAAATCTATGGTTAAGCCGACTTACAGACATAACTTACAAACATATAGAATACTGATATAAGGATTCGCACCCTATGACCGCCACGTTTAGCTTGATCGGTACCATTGAACCATTTCTTCATTGTAACCTCAAAAAAGGTGACTCCATCTATTGTGAAGCCAATGCAATGGTGATGATGGAATCAAACCTTGAGCTAAAAGGTAAGCTGCAAGGCGGGCTAATGCAATCACTTATGCGCCGTTTTGCCAACGACGAGTCACTATTTCAACAGCAAATCGAAGCAGTCAATGGTGAAGGCGATTGTTTACTTGCGCCAACGCTCGACGGTGATATGCAAATCATTGATTGCGGTGCGCAGCAATATACTTTAAGCGATGGCGCATTTGTCGCGGCGCAAACGGGTGTCGATGTGAAGGCTAAGATTCAACGTAATCTAGGTGGCGCCGTCTTTGGTGATACTGGCGGCTTTATGGTGATGCAGACGCAAGGTCAAGGTCAGGTAGTGGTATCAGGTTTCGGTTCACTATTTGAGATTGATGTTGAACCTGGTAAAGACGTCATCATTGATAACGGCCATGTGGTCTGTTGGGACTCGCGTTTGGAATACAAACTCTCAGTCGCCACCAGTAAGAAAAAAGGCTTCATGGGCAACATCATCAATTCAGTCACCAGTGGCGAAGGTATGGTTTTAAACTTCTCAGGCTCAGGAAAAGTCATTATCTGCTCTCGTAATCGTGATAGTTACCAAGGCTGGCTACAAAGCGTCTTAGGGACTAGCTCCGGCGGTCGCGGCGGCAATAACAGTTTGCTTGGCAATATCTTATAGCTATTATTATGTTTTTAAAGCTGTATGTTACAACGACTCCTCGTCATTATAGACTTTATTTAACCCTCTACTCACAATTACTATAACACTGTAGTATAAGGAATATCACATGGCAGTTAGTTTACAAAAAGGTCAGAAAATCTCCCTAAGCAAAGAAGCGGGCGGCGAGCTTACCCAAGTAAAACTGGGTCTAGGCTGGGACGTTGCTCAAAACCCTCAAGATAAAAAAGGCGGGTTCTTGGGCAAGTTATTCGGTGGTGGTAGCGGCGGTGACTCGATTGACTTAGATGCCTCGTGCATCATGTTTGATACCAATAAACAAGCCATCGATGCGATTTGGTTCAGTCAGCTGAAATCAAAAGATGGCAGTATCGTCCATACTGGTGATAACCGCACTGGCGACGGCGATGGTGACGACGAAGTTATCAATGTCGATCTTTCAAGAATCCCTGCCAATGTCGTCTCTCTAGTATTTACGGTCAATAGTTTCACTGGTCAAACCTTTGAAACGGTAGAAAATGCATTTTGTCGTATCGTCAATGCCAATAACAATCAGGAAGTCGCGCGCTACAATTTATCAGCGCAAGGTGGGCATACCGCGATGATTATGGCAAAAGTATATCGTCATAATAATGAGTGGAAAATGCATGCAATTGGTGAAACGGCTTCTGGTCGTACTTTCCATGACTTGATGCCTGCCATCACGCCGCATGCGTAAAGGATTCAAAGCTTTAGTTGGATTAGCGTTCATCCGTTAAAATGAGCTCTTGAAGCAACGTTATTGAGAAAAAAAAGCCCATCTACGATTAGATGGGCTTTTTTTTACATGTGCAAAAGAATATTTTTAAAGCTGTTACTTAGTCCCTCGCTTCCAGCTAAAGCCCCAGTTAAAGGCTTTATCCATCTCTTGATGTCCTTTAAAATACTGGTTAATGCGTTCAACGTTGATACTACCTTGCTGATTGACCAGACGCGCAATCGCACACATTGGCAAATTACCTGTCCCTTCTGTAAGACGTGTCTCAATCGGTGGCTGATCGGGCACATGAATGGTCACCACTCCATCGGTTTGCGCCCAATTTGGTGCACCTTCATAGATGAAAGCAAAGATAAACACCTCTTCTATCTGCGACCACTGCTGACCGTTAATATCTAGCCACTCACCGCCGCTGACTTGTCCCGTTCTATCATCAGCACGCAAACACACGTAAGGCGCTGACTGTAAACTACCAAAACGATTGCCCAAGGCTTGAATCAAGGTTTTTTCACCACTTTTCAGATGAATCATCGCCCCAACATCAAGGTCAATACCGCCCGCTTTATGTTGTTTGAAAAGATCGCCTAACAAGCCTTTTTTGGGTGCCTGCTGATTGGCAGTTGGATTTTGATTCCAGTTTAAGTTAACAGAGATTTTACCAAAGTCATCACGTTTCTTTAGGTTGATGCTAGACTGATTTTTGGTTAAAGTAATTTTGCTTAGGTTAATTGACGGATTTGGAGAAGCTGTAGGAATTGGCGGCGGCGTGCTTGTTTGAGGTGCACTACCTGCTTTCTGCGTATTAATTGGGCGCTGCGTATTGATGGGCTGAGCTTGGCCTTGTGACTGGTCTTGTACAGGGCTTTGAGCGGGCGCTTCATCAGCAATTTCAACACCAAAATGCTCAGACAAAGGCTTCAGCCCTCCTTCAAAACCTTGGGCAATAAAACGAAACTTCCAACTACCTTGGCGGCGATAACATTCCGCTAAAATAATGGCTTTTTCATTACGTCCGGCTGCACTTAGTTGGCAAGTCATCAGCACTTGGCTGCCTTGCAATACCTGAATATCGACATCGCCAACTTGCGCAAGCGTCTGCGCGCTAGAAAACGCTAATGCTATCTTCTCAATATTTGCAGGCTGCGCAGGTAAATTAATATCAAAAAATCCATCGCTATCATGACCACGGAAACTCACACTGCCATCATCGCTACGTGTCTGCCCATAAAATATCATGTCGCCATCGCCGCGTACTTTACCGTCAGTTGTCAGGCGATATGCCGCGCAATCGACCGCATTTTGGCTTAAAATACGAATGCTAATATGATCTGTTGGCAGTGGCGCATTGGCACCAGCAATCAGTTGTTGAGGTTGGATTTGGCTCATCATACATCCTTTGAATTATTTATTATGTGCGTGTGTTTGTTATGCTAATAATTGTCATATAGTAGCATGGATGGCCGCTGACTTTTAAAGCGTACGACCGTTCAATAACGTGCCAATGACCCTAAAAAATATTTTTACAAATCCTTCATGCTATTTTGTCAGCAGCATTTATAACGCTTAGCATTTGTATATAATAGCCCCTACTATTAGCAATATTACGGCTTGCTTATATTCCTGATGGTGTTGCGATGACGATAGTGAATTATTCAATTATATCTAAAACCTACGATAATGCTGAGAGAATTATGAAAACCCCTGCTAACGATAACGATCATAAAACATCAACTGCCGCGTCACCTGCCGTTTGGTTAGCTGAAGGTCAGTCAAGCCAGCGTGATATGTTAGCCAGCCTACAAACCCTAAAAAATCACGCTGATACTTCGTTCAACATTATCGCTTCACACCGCCACAATAGACCTGAGATTTTTGAATTTGCTGACAGCGTTTACCGCGAGCCTTCTACTAGCACCGCAGATAACGATGAGCAAACAGTGCTCGAATCTGTTGAGCCATTGATGCCGCGTTGGCAGTTTGTGTTAGAACAAGCGCAGAAAAACAATGTAAAAGTGTTGCTCACTGGACGCAATGGTATTGATTACGAAGACAAGCGTGAGGCGTTTAACGCGGCTGGCATTCGTTTATTGACGGGTGCAACGAGTGTGGCAGCGTTAGAAGTGATAGATGATAAGTTTGCCTTTATGCAACAGTGTCATGAGCATGATATTCCCGTTGCCGAGGCATGGCGCTTTGATAACGTCGCAGAGCTTGAGGCGTTACTTGACATATATGGTGATCAACCCTTATGTGTCAAACCGGTCACGGGTATCTTTGCACAAGGGTTTTGGCGACTGGGCAAAGAAGTAGGTGAGCAATACGATAGCTTTGAGCATTTATACTTTACCGAAGAGAAAAAAATAAATACCACGCAATTTATCAATGCCTATGCAAACAGCCTAATGGTGCAGGAACGCCCAATTCCCATGCTGCTAATGCCTTACTTGTCAGGGCAAGAGTACTCTATCGATGTCGTCTGTGAATATGGCGAAGTGCTGGCTGCTGTCACCCGTTATAAAACGGGGAAAATTCAGCATATCGGCTACGAGCAAGCGGTCATGGATGTCGTCATTCCACTCATAAAAGCCTTTGGCTGCGATGGCATCGTCAGTGTCCAAACCAAAGCCGATGATGACGGTCAGCACCGTGTGCTTGAGATTAATAGTCGCCCTTCTGGTGGCATTGATTACACCACCCATAGCGGTGTGGATTTAACCCAAGTTGGATTTGCCTATTGGCTGGGCTTAACCGATAAGCCGATACTGGCTGATATCGCGCAACAAATAACCCCCTGCCAAGTACGCTCTATCATGATCGGTGTAAAAGTTGAAGAAGACATCACTGAATAAGTCAATATAATAATATAAAAAGCTGACGGCAATGAATCAATAATAATACATCCATGACAACCGAATATATTCAACAAGAGGCAAACGATGACAGCACAAACCACGTTAGTGTTAGGGGCAAATACGGTCATCGCGACAGCGAATTGTTCGGTCGCCTTTGCAACGACAGATCAGTCAAAGTTTGGCGAGCAGGTTGGGCTATTATGGCTACCTTTGGATGAGCATCGCAAAGCCGCTTGTAGTCCCGCTTATCTTCATGAACCGAAGGAATGGGCGCAGCTCAATAGCAAAAATGATCCAAATGCATGGCAATTGGATTTGCCTGCATTGTTTGATAAACAAGGTGCAAGCTTTTTACAACTGATTGCTTATGTTTATCATGAGCCAAGCCTAAACTTACCTGCCGTTGAATTGAGCAAGGTAAGCTTAACCCTCAATGAGGGCGATATTCGTTATGAATTTACCGCAAGTGAACGCCATGTTAAAGCGGCGATCATATTAGAGATATACCGACGCAATGGACAATTTAAATGCCGTGCCCTTGGTGAAAGCTCCACGCAAGGACTGGCAAGTCTTGAGCATCATGTACAAGTGAGCCTTGATATGCGTCCGCCAGATACGCATGCCCTTATCCAAGATGCCCAGCGTGCACAGCAGCAAGGTTATCCTAACAGTGACGCACGTCCGCCCAGACAAGTTCAGTCTGGTGAAACTTGGACAGGGACAGCGTTTGCTATCGATCCCTATCATTTACTGACTTGTTATCATGTCATTGAATCGGCGGCGATAATTGGTGTGCGTCAGCAAGGGCAGCCCGATCGTGAAGCGCAAGTGGTACTCAGCGATATCGGTAGTGATTCAGCAATTATTAGAGTAAGCGAGCCGCTGCCAAGTTATTTACCCTTAGCACAGCGTTGTAGTGATAATTTGGGTGAAACCATCACCACCTTGGGATTTCCGTTATCAGGATTGAGTAGCCAATTACAAGTAACGCAAGGCTGCATCTCAGGACTGACAGGGTTTGGCGATGATATTCGCTATCTGCAATTTACTGCGCCTATTCAGCCAGGCTCTAGTGGCAGCCCTTTATTACTGCCGACTGGCGAAGTTATCGGCATGGTAACGTCCAGCCTCGTCCATGAACATGCACAAAATATGAACTATGCGGTGAAATTTCAGTTATTATCCGCCCTACTCGCGAGCGCTGGAATTAGTTTAGACAACTTATCTGACTCATCTGGCATGTCACGCACGACAGCTACGCCGTTGACCACGCCGCAATTAAGCAAACAAAGTCGCGGTGCTTTGTGGTTGGTCGGCTGTCAGGGTTAATGATTCACTATAGTGTCGACAAACCTTAAATAAATACATCTAAACACTTGATTTATTTAGTAGTTGATTATTTCGATACGCGCTATCATAATAACCCGGCTTAGAAATAACAAGTGTTGAGCTACACCCTATTTTTAAGATTTTGACCTTGATAAAATCCAACTTAAATAATTAGAAAGTTATAGTTACCCAACTTTTAAAAGCATACACTGCTACTCAAATGAGTTTTTAGCAATTTCTATCTGCGTAGGTACAGCAAGCGCAGAGCATCAATTCTAATGGCACGTAATAATACTTGCACCTTTTTTATTTAAAACTATATATACAAAGCAAAAATCTTAGTAAAAATGTAAGAAAAAATTCCAATA
The DNA here is from genome assembly GCF_002453835.1 of Psychrobacter sp. UBA6739. Lineage (NCBI taxonomy): Bacteria > Pseudomonadati > Pseudomonadota > Gammaproteobacteria > Moraxellales > Moraxellaceae > Psychrobacter > Psychrobacter sp. UBA6739. The sequence goes on along the minus strand of NZ_DKHR01000037.1, from coordinate 183 downwards.
AAAATTAATAACTAAAGTAAGCAAATAGATATGATTTATATAATAATTTTAGTTGCTGTTTTTTTCATAATAGGTGCTTTGTCAAATGATGATGAAAGTGTTTCAGATAATACTGCCACTAGAAACTATTCCTACACTACGAAGCTAGAGGGCAAGTATCTATAGTCAGTCTTTTATAAATAA
>NZ_DKHR01000021.1:0-33612 GCF_002453835.1 Psychrobacter sp. UBA6739 | reverse complement strand
CATCATCACCATGCCAGGACCGCCACCATACGGACGTTCATCAATACGGCGATAATTATCACTGGTAAAATCACGCGGATTAATGCATTCAATCGTCACTTGTTTCTGAGTGACTGCTCGACCCGTAATTCCAAACTCACGAATCGTGGCAAACATCTCAGGGAAAATACTAATAACGGCAAAATACATTAGGTATCTACTTGCGCAGTGGCTAATATTGGCTAAATAAATCGGTGTTATTACTGATAAAGCTTAACCGCAAAGTTAAAATAATTATCAATAATCACTCGGCCATGCCACCAGCACTGTTTTTTCAGTCAGACTGACCTGTACTACAGTTTGCTTGTGCCATGGAATCAGGCGCTCATCGGCATCTAAGCTGTCTGAATTTGCCGCAACCCGCATAATAGCGTGAGCGCCAGTCTCAAACATCTCAGTAATGTCGCCTAGATACTCATCCTGCTCATTTACAACGCGCAGGCTGACCAAATCCGACCAGTAATATTCATCTTCAGCGGGTTCTGGCAAGATGTCTTGCTCGACCCAAAGAGTTACCCCGTTCATAGTCTCAGCAACATTGCGATCAGGAATCTGCTCAAACTGAGCCACAATTCCTGTGCCTTGCTCACGCCAAGCCTTAACGGTTAAAGGTTTCATGCCGGTAGCGGTTTTCATCCACCAAGGTTTAATGTCAAATATCGCCGTACGATCATCTGTCTCACTAAATACCCAAAGCCAACCTTTGATGCCATAAGGCTTTTTGAGCTGACCAATTTTCATAAGGGCACTAGCGTTTGGAGCAGAGGACATAACGGCTAACCTAACAATGATGAACACAGCGAAGATAAATAAAAAGCAATTAAAAACGATAAACGCAGTTAAAAGCGATAAAAAGTTAATGGCGTACCTAGTTAGACCAGTTACGCTATGTTTTTTACTAAAGTCTATCGAGACTGCTTATAGACGAGCTATCAGCGTCTCAGTGACCACAAAACTTAAGCAGTTGCTTCAGTTTGCGCGACAGACTTGTTGAAAGCTTTTACCAATGAAGCAACGCGATCTGAAGGTTGTGCACCTTTTACGATCCACGCATTGTACGCTTCCATATTTAGGCGTACTGCTTCTTCAGACTCTTTAGCGAGTGGGTTAAAAAAGCCGATGTTTTCAATATAGCGACCGTCACGCGCGCGGCGTTGATCAGCAACAACTACTTGATAAAATGGGCGTTTCTTGGCACCGCCCCGTGCTAAACGAATAACAACCATGTGAATTCTCTCTTTCGCAGGTATACCAAAAAGGGCATAATTATATCACAGTCTTGATTTATTGAAAACATAAACTGCGCTTATTTAATTATTTATTAACAATAGCTTAAATGCCCATCGATGTAAAATACAATTGATCATCACTACTGATTTTTAACTGAAGATACTGCCTCTACATCATGTCCAAGTGGCTCGTTGCTGTATTATTCAGCGCTGTGTTATTCGGTGCTATATTACTCAGTACTATATTAGTGCAAATTTGAGTATTCAATTGTTGCCTACTGTTTTAAAGCCATCCGTGTCATTCATTGATTATGCTACTCTATGACATAGTCAGCGAGTGAATGATGCTATCGCCTACCGAATTGCGTCATCGCTCAAGAGTATTAGCTATTACGCTACTCATAAGTATGGCACGTTGTTTTTGAACGACATAAAAAAGCACCATTTTTACACTAAACTCAATAAAGCATCTTTTAATATGTTGGATCCATATGACCACACCAAAATCGCAACCACGTCGCAAAGGGCGGTTCACGCGCTCTTACTCCAACACTTGGCTGACAACCTTGATGGTCTCTTTCATTGTTCTTATCAGTGTCAGCTTGTCGATTCTGTTTTTTTGGCGCAGTCTATATTTACCCGAGCTTAAAAACCATGCGCGTTACTTAACGAGCGAGCTGCAGTTGATGAATAGTGTCAACAAAGACTGGAAAAATCGCCCTGAAGTACGCCAATGGATTTATCAACACTCGCATGTCGTGGTAGTGAATAACCCTAATGACTTTCCAGCAGTGTCTGATAAGGCATTTGTCGGTGTCTTCACTGATGTATTACAACGCGAAATCGGTGCGCAATTGGGTCGACCTGTCGAGGTTTATTTTAAATTCAAACCGACACCGCAGCTTTGGGTGCAAGACAGCCGTGATGACAGCTTTTGGATTCGTGAACCCGTGGTTTATTATTCACAATATAGTCCAGCATTGTTGGTGCTGTTTCTCATTGGATTGCCTATTTTATCGCTGCTGACCATTATTCTACTGGCGCGGCAATTAAATCGTCCGCTACGATATTTGCAGCGTGCCGCGACCAACTATATTCGCCTCGGTCATGCCACTACGTTGCCAACACAAAAAGGACCTACGGAGATACGTCAGGTCAACATGGCATTCAATCGTCTATTCACGACGTTAAATCAAGCACAAAAAGAGCGTACGATTATGCTCGCTGGTATCTCGCATGATCTGCGAACGCCCTTAACTCGTATGCGTTTGACTGCTGAGATGTTACCTGATGACTTTTTTCGAGAGGGATTGATTTATGATATTGAAGACATGGATGCCATTTTAGAGCAGTTTATCTCGTTTATGAAAGATGGCTCCGATGAGCCAGTCAGCCTAACCAATTTGGATACCATCTTTAATGAGATTATGGTGCAATTTGCACCAATGGAGTTCATCTATCAATCAGAGTGTCACAAAGTGGTTCCTGTGCGCCCCATGTCTATCAAACGCCTTGTGATCAATCTGGTCAATAATGCCAAGCGTTATGGCAAACCGCCCATTTACCTATCAGCGACTGTTGTGCCAACTTTTATAGAAACTATTGAAGAGGAAGATAGCGATGTCGTCAGTGAAAATGTCGTCAATAGAGAGGCGCAAGAACAATTGCTGATATGTGTGCGTGATTGTGGTGATGGTGTTGCAGAAGATCAGTTAGAACGTATTATGCAGCCTTTTGAACGCGGAGAGACAGCACGTACCACACAAGGCAGTGGTTTAGGTCTAGCGATTGTAGACCGTATTGCCAGATTGCATCATGGGACGGTAGAAGCCATTAACCATCCCGACGGAGGTTTACAAGTGTGTGTGCGTATTCCCCTACTTTCCAAGGTTGCTGGAGATACAACCATGGCAGCCGATACAGAAAAAACGCCTGTCTCTAATGACAAGACATGGAACAAAGAGAACTGATAGCGGTTGAATTGCTCATCACTAAAGCTAATAAATACTCAAAACAATTCGCTGCGACTATTTAGTTGTATAACACCTAGTCTTTGTTTCCAATAATAGGTGGAATATATTTGGCGCTATTGGTAAACGCTAATGGCTGAGTAATATTTTCTTGCGCTGCTGTCAACGTTTGCGTCGTCGATGGCTGCTGCAAGAATAAATAGTAGCCCAACGTTATTGCATTTAGTACCACCAAACCACCAAATAAATATGGCATCCTTTGCCCTCCTCTGATTTAAAGCTATCTTTAAACCGTTAATAATAAAAATTAACCGACAATTCTGTGCAGTGGCATTATTTATCTTCAAACCCACGCTCGCTTTTTTCTTGCGTCAGTTCATCAGCAGCCAAAATTTGTGTCAGTGGCTTGATAGGCCACGTCATGACAAATCGTGCACCGCCAAGCTCTCGGCTCTCATCGACTTTCATACTACCATTAAACCAAAAGGCAATGCGCGATACAATAGACAAGCCTAAGCCATAGCCGCCTGAAGCGCGTGTACGACTGTCATCTAAACGTGAAAATGGAATAAAGACCTTTTCGCGATCTGCTTCTGGAATACCATGACCATCGTCCTCAACACTAACAAAAGCATTGCCCTTTCTGACGCCAGCACTAATGATAATCGTGGTCTCTGCATAACGTAAGGCATTGCCCGCCAAATTTTGAATCACACGGTGTAAATAACGCCTATCTGCAACAGCGGTTACTTTAGCATTCGGCAGCTTGGTCACTATTTTGATAGGCTTACCCAAGGCATTGGTTTCACGCTCAATCTGCTCCAATAACTCTCTAAGATTGACTGGTTCTAAATCCAGCTTTGGTGAGCCTTCTTCGAGCTTGGCGTAAGTCAAAATCTCATCAATCAAACCATTAAGCGCTTCGATATCTTCATCAATAAAATCACGCTGCATAAAACGCGAGTCTTCGTCATCCGTATCAGCCAACATATCAACGGCAAAACGAATACGAGCCACCGGTGTACGCAGCTCATGTGATACCGCTCGCGTTAATTCTCGCTGCGACTCAATAAGGCGCTTGATATGCGAGGTCATGGCATTAAAAGTCGCGGCTAAACGGGCAATTTCATCCTGCCCAATGACTTGAACTTGACTTTCAAGATTACCTTTACTCACCTCATTGACGCCAACCTGAATCAACTGCAATTTACGCTCAAGTGGAAAAATCAACGCATACACGCCTAAGCTGATTAAAAACATGCTGATAAGAATCATACTAATAATCAGATTAAGTGGGAACCAGTTGAATAATGGCACCGGACCAATCAATATCGCCATGTCATTGATTTCAGAAGGCACCACTACTCTAATAGCCGAATTACTTTTACTGCTATTGGTATCTTGTAAGGAAATAACCACTTCATCTCGGCGTAATCGTGCAAGCTGATCGGTATCCAAATCCAGTGTATTGACGGCCTTAAACTCTAAAGGAAAGGAAAACTTTTTTTCCAGCTCAGCCAAACGGGCACGCTTGTCAGATAATGTCACATAGTAAGACAAATCATCTAATAAAAACACAGCGATTGCCCGTACTTGCTGCTCAGTCACTTGCGATATTCTGGCGGTCAAAACGCTTTGATTGTCCGGTAGACGATAGTACACATCGGCATAGACAGGTTGCTCGGTATAACGAACGACCGTATTGCCATTTTCAAAACGCCGCAGTTCACTGGCATTAAAGTCTACTTCATCAATAGGCAAAACTTTGAATTCTGAGCCAAATAAACTACTGGCATCAGACAACCAATATTCACGCTGCTCTTCACTTTCTTGATGAGCGATACCTTCACTCACCAGATGAAAAGCCCCTGTTGCCATGTTTTCACGGTAGGATTGGACGCGCTCTTTGTTGATGGTATCCATCAACAGTTGAGCAAACAATGCCACACACAAACAGACTATGAGTAGCCCAGCATAAATACGAACAAAGATACTGTGTTTTAAAGAAGAGACTAATGACATACGTGCCGTAACCAACTTAATGAATAAAAACTGCCGACATCATTCAGCAAACAAGCGCTGCGTGATAAATGATATCAAACACTGTTGAATAAAAAACCATTCTGGCTGCTGTATTTTAATTTATAACTGAGCATCACCTAAAATCCATTTACCTCATGTATATTTAGGCAGCACCCATAATAATTGCTTAATTAAACCACATAACGCTGTATTTAAGTTCAAAAATTCGAGTTTAGCCACAAAAAAACCAGCCTAGTTGCTGGTTTCTTTGGTCACGCTAATGAGCAATAAGCCGTTGCCGGAGCAAAATTGACTTAGTTGCCTTCTTTAACAAACAAATACCCTTTACTACGAACGGTTTTGATACGTTTTGGATTTTCTGGATCATCACCGATTTTTGGACGAATGCGTGAGATACGAACGTCAATTGAACGATCTTGACCGTCATATTCGATACCACGTAGACGCTCAAAGATATCTTCACGCGAAAGAATTCGACCCGCATTAGAAGCAAGCAACCATAATAAGTCATATTCAGCACTGGTGAAATCAACCAACTCATCACCTAAATTCACTGAACGACCGCCATTGTCGATGACCAGTTCACCAAATTCTAGGCGCTGTGGCACATCTTCTGATGGGGCATTTTCTGAGCGACGTAATAACGCACGAATACGTGCTAGCAAGACACGTGGCTGAGCAGGTTTAGCGACATAATCATCCGCACCCATCTCAAGACCCAGTACCTGATCCATATCTTCAGTACGCGCAGTCAGCATCAAAATAGGATTCTGATAATGCGGGCGTACTTCACGACATACCGTCAGTCCATCGCTACCAGGAAGCATGACATCAAGTACGACCAAATCTGGTTGTTCACTGACGATGCGACGAATAGCACGATTACCATCGGTTTCGATAGCGACTTCTAAACCATTTTTGACCAAGTAATCTTGAGTCAACATGGCCAGACGCTCATCATCCTCAACAATCAAAATTCGGGGGGTGTTGTCTTCTTCATTCGTTGTCATTGTTATATCCTCTAATACATCTCATTTAAAAGCAGTAAAAGTAAGAGCGGTAAAATTAATAGCACCATTAAGTGGCACAATTGATGTTGGTATAGCTGTTACAAACTTGGTAGCACAGTATACTATTAAACATACAGCTTCCTATACTATAGCTTATAGTCGTTAACAAAACCTATAAACTACACCCATTAAAACTTTAGTTTACGTCCAAAAATTATGAGCTTTATACAAATAATAGCAAGTGAAATGTTTTTTTACGACCCTTTCCTCACCTGAATTTCTATAAGTAGCCAATTTTAATGCAGCGCACAGTGATAGGATACTTGATTGATACCGATACTTGTATTCCTGTTACGTCTAATATAGCGACATATCACCTTTGCTGCCAGTGACTTTTTCATCTACTATTCCCGTACTGCCTATTATTATTCGATACATAATTAGTAAATGCATAGTTCATGTATGTATAATTAGTTAACAATCATATTTAAAAAACTGTCTGTCGAGATCGAAATTGCATCATAAATCGTGTATTTATCCTCGATCAACAAGCATAGAATATTAAATAATAAACATAAAAAAACAGCCCATGATGGACTGTTTTTTTATATCTGTGGTAAGAGTCAAAAGGAAACTCTAAAATTTTCCACAAAAAATTAAGCGCGGTTTTTGTACTTACGGATAGTCTGTAGCTGTGCCACAGACTCTGCTAATGATGCTAAAGCTGCATTAGTTTGTACAGTATCCGATTGATTAACCAGCATCTGCTCAGCCTTCTTACGTGCTTCGACAATTTTGCTTTCATCAAGGTTATGTGCACGCATCGCTGTATCAGCCAATACGGTAACCATCTTCGGCTGTACTTCTAAAACACCGCCTGATACATAAATCACTTCTTCTTCACCGTTTGGTGTTTGCACTCGCATCGCACCCGGTTTTAACAAAGTAATAAGCGGTGTGTGACCTGGCAATACACCAATCTCGCCTTCGGTACCAGTAGCTATTAACATGCTAATTTCGCCTGAATACAACTCTTCACGAGCACTTACGACGCGACATTGTAACGTTGCCATACTTAACTCCTTACGATCAAAACACAATCAAAACTGCGAGGCGTTACTAACTGGCAAATAGACTTTTTATGGCCTATCTGCCCTTTAGCAAATGCTAACACAACTTACGCTGCAGTAGATTTCATTTTTTCTGCTTTAGCAACAACTTCGTCGATGCCACCAGCCATATAGAACGCTTGCTCTGGTAGGTCATCGTATTCACCCGCGATGATTGCTTTAAAGCTAGCAATGGTATCGCGTAGTGGTACATATTTACCAGGTGCGCCAGTAAAGACTTCAGCAACGTGGAATGGCTGTGACAAGAAGCGCTGAATCTTACGCGAACGATAAACGACTAGTTTATCTTCTTCTGATAACTCATCCATACCCAAGATAGCGATGATGTCTTTTAGCTCACGATAGCGCTGCAAAATCTCTTGCACGCCACGAGCAACGTTATAATGCTCTTCACCAATGACTAATGGATCTAGCTGACGCGAGGTTGAATCTAGCGGATCAACCGCAGGATAGATACCTTGTGAAGCAATGTCACGACTCAATACAACCGTTGCATCCAAATGCGCAAACGTCGTTGCTGGTGATGGATCCGTCAAATCATCCGCAGGAACATATACTGCTTGAACTGAGGTGATAGAGCCAGACTGAGTTGAGGTAATACGCTCTTGCAGCATACCCATCTCTTCAGCAAGTGTTGGCTGATAACCAACCGCAGATGGCATACGACCAAGTAGTGCTGATACTTCAGTACCGGCTAGTGTATAACGGTAGATGTTATCAACAAACAGCAATACGTCACGACCTTTGCCAGTGGCAGGATCTTTCGTATCACGGAAGTATTCAGCCATGGTCAAACCAGACAACGCAACACGCAAGCGGTTACCCGGTGGCTCATTCATCTGGCCGTATACCATCGCAACTTTAGATTTGCTAAAGTCTTCAGTGTTTACAACGCCGGCTTCTTGCATTTCGTGATAGAAATCGTTACCTTCACGAGTACGCTCACCAACACCAGCAAATACTGACAAACCTTCATGTTTTAGAGCGATGTTATTGATCAGCTCCATCATGTTAACGGTTTTACCAACACCAGCACCACCAAACAGACCAACTTTACCACCTTTAGCAAACGGGCAAAGTAGATCGATAACTTTAATACCAGTTTCTAACAGCTCAGTGCTGTTTGACTGATCCGCGTAGCTTGGCGCTTCACGGTGGATAGACCATTTTTCATCAGCTTCTACAGGACCTTCTTCATCGATAGGACGACCAAGAACATCCATGATACGGCCAAGCGTACCAATACCAACAGGCACAGCAATAGGCGCATCAGTGTTAGTGACTGTTAAGTTACGCTTTAGGCCTTCAGTTGAACCCATTGCGATAGTACGGACGATGCCATCACCTAGTTGTTGCTGTACTTCTAGGGTGGTTTCGGTACCATCTACTTGCAAAGCATCATAAATCTGAGGAACTTCACTACGGTTGAACTCAACGTCAAGAACCGCGCCAATAATCTGTACAATACGACCGCTACTCATTGCGTTCTCCTTGAACTTCTGTATATAGTGGGTTTCATAAGGGGTTTCAATTATGAAACAGCAGCAGCACCGCCAACGATTTCCGAGATTTCTCGGGTAATCGCCGCTTGACGCAGCTTGTTATAAACCAACTGTAAATCGTTAATTAGGTCACCAGCATTATCTGTCGCCGCTTTCATTGCAACCATACGTGAGGACTGCTCAGAGGCAATGTTTTCCATTACCGCTTGATACACAATCGACTCAATATAGCGGCCAAGCAACTCATCAATCAATGTTTTGATATCAGGCTCGTAGATATAATCCCAGCTCAGTTCTGTTTGAATGCCGCTCTCTTCTTCACCAAACGCACTGTCTGGTAAAGGTACCAATTGATTGACAGTCGGCTTTTGGGTCATCGCATTAACAAACTTATTATAAACCACATAGATGCGGTCTATTTTACCGTTAGTATAATCGTCAAGCATCGCTTGAACCGGTGCGTTTATCTGCTCAAACGTTGGCTTATCACCATAATCGGTTACTGCCGAGGTCACTTTACCACCAAAGTTTTTGAAAAAACTCACACCTTTAGCGCCAATGACTGCAAACTCAGTTTGTACAGATTGATCTTGATACTGCTGGATACTCTTAGATAAAGCTTTGAATAAGTTAATATTCAAACCACCCGCCAGACCGCGATCAGAGGTAATGACAATATAGCCAACCTTATTGACTGGACGCGAGACCATATACGGATGTTTATAGTCTGATGAGGCATGCACCAAATGTGAAATAACCCGGCGCATACTATCAGCATACGGGCGACCCACTTCCATGCGCTCTTGGGCACGGCGCATTTTACTTGCCGCAACCATTTGCATAGCACGAGTAATTTTCTGGGTGCTTTTAATACTGGTGACTTTGGCACGTATCTCTTTTAAGCTTGCCATAATGATTCCAATATAAGAGGGTTAAAAAGCATTGGCGCATGCGACAATTATTTAGTATATAACATCAATCTAACAAATTAATGTTATATATTTTGTGCATGACGCGATCTAATACCGTCAATGGTTAGAACAGTGGCGCTACTGTCTTAATAAAGAAATACAAGACAATGCGCCACTTTATTAGCCATCAAAGACAGCCATAACCAATTCGGCTTAACCCGTTAAATTAATAACTGTGATTTTGTTTAAAGGTCTCTAAAGATGACTTCAAACGACCTGCGATATCATCATTATAATTCGCAGTATCATCAATTTCACGCATCAATTCACTCTGCTCATCATGCATATAGCGTAAGTAAGCTTCTTCAAAAGAACCGATTTTTTCAACAGGAACGTCCGCTAAAAAGCCTTCATTCGATGCATAGATAACTGCAGCTTGCTCAGAGATTGACATTGGCTGATACTGCTTCTGCTTCATCAATTCAGTCACACGCTCACCATGATCAAGCTGTTCGCGAGTCGCGTCATCAAGATCTGAGGCAAACTGAGCAAAGGCGGCCAGTTCACGATACTGAGCCAGTGCAGTACGGATACCACCAGATAGCTTTTTGATGATCTTAGTCTGAGCTGCCCCGCCCACACGAGATACCGAGATACCAGCGTTAACTGCTGGACGGATACCTGAGTTGAATAGGCTTGATTCTAAGAAAATCTGACCATCAGTGATTGAAATCACGTTAGTCGGTACGAATGCAGATACGTCACCAGCTTGGGTTTCAATAATTGGCAGTGCGGTTAAAGAACCGGTTTTACCAACTACTTCACCATTAGTGAATTTTTCTACGTACGCCGCGTTTACGCGTGATGCACGCTCAAGTAAACGTGAATGTAAATAGAATACATCACCAGGATACGCTTCACGACCTGGCGGACGACGTAGCAATAGTGAAATTTGACGATAAGCAACGGCTTGTTTTGATAAGTCATCAAATACAATCAGTGCGTCTTCACCGCGGTCACGGAAGTATTCGCCCATCGTACAACCTGAATACGGTGCGATATACTGTAGTGCGGCAGGCTCTGATGCTGATGCAACCACAACCGTGGTATATGCTAATGCACCAGTTTGCTCAAGCTTGCGTACGACGTTTGCAATGGTAGAACGTTTCTGACCGATTGCGACGTATACACACTTGATACCAGATGATTTCTGCGCGATGATCGCATCGATAGCCATCGCGGTTTTACCCGTCTGACGGTCACCAATGATAAGCTCACGCTGACCACGACCAATTGGAATCATAGTATCAACGGCTTTATAACCCGTCATTACTGGTTGATCTACTGATTGACGATCAATAACGCCTGGGGCGATTTTTTCGACTTTATCAGTCATTTTGGCATCGATAGGACCTTTGCCATCAATAGGATTTCCCAAGGCGTCAACAACACGACCTAGCAACTCAGGACCTACTGGTACTTCAAGAATACGACCAGTACAATAGGCTTTTTGACCTTCTTGCAGCTTTAGGTAATCACCAAGTACTACCGCGCCGACAGAATCACGCTCTAAGTTAAGCGCCATTCCATAGATTTCGCCTTCAAACTCAATCATTTCGCCGTACATGGCATCTTCAAGACCATGAATCTGCACGATACCGTCAGATACTTTGACAATCGTGCCTTCATTCTTTGCAGTTGCACCCGCATCAAGGTCTTGAATACGCTGCTTAATCAGGTTACTGATTTCCGCTGGATTCAATTGTTGCATTGCCTTGTTTCCTTTAATTTATGATAACCCGCCCACTGACTTAAATGCTCTTACTTTCACGCAGATCATAGATGACTGCGCTGGTAAATGGCATTAGGCCGTTAGCTGTGTTTTTAACTGTTGTAACTTGCCGCGCATCGAATCATCAATGATTTTATCACCGACTTTGATGGTAGCGCCTGCCAATAGACTTGGATCGACCGACTCATGAATCACCACACTAGCATTTAACGATGCAGCAAGGCGCGTTTGAAGCATTTCACGCTGAGCGTCAGTCAATGGATAGGCAGAGGTCACGTAAGCATCAAGCTGCTTTAAGCTTATTGCCTTGTGGCGGCGATAATGCTCATAAACTTCAGGAAGCAGCGCCAGACGCTCTTGCTGCGCCAACTGCTTAATAAAATTATTGAGCGCTGGTGACACTTTAGGATAGCTAATACTATTACCATAACGAGAGCCTTTGCTCTCGCCTAGTAGCTGTTTAAAAGCAGAGTCGCTATCACCAGCCACTTGTGAGTCATAAAGATCAACCAAAGCAGCTGACTTATGCTCAGCCGTAACGGCTGGATTTTCTAGCCATGTACGGAACGCTTTGTCATTGACAATTGCACTGGCGACAAACAAGAAATTTTCCCACTCGTTTACGGCCCCGTTTTCGTTGGCATAGTCAAACGCGGCTTTAGCGTAGGGTCGTGCTAAGGTTGATAAATCAGCCATTATATCCTCACAGTTACAGCTTTGCCGCCAGTTGGTCTAACATACTGGCATGTTTTTGCACATCGACTTTGTCTTGCAAAATCTTTTCTGCACCAAGTACAGCCAGTTCAGCAACTTGGGCACGTAATGATTCACGCGCTTGATTGATTTCTTGGTCGATAGACGCTTGCGCTTGTTGACGAATGCGCTCGCCTTCCACTTGGGCCTGCATTTTTGCATCTTCGACAAGCTGGTTGGCACTCTTGTTCGCTTGCTCGATTAAAGCAGCAGCTTTTGTCTTTGCAAGATCAAGCTCCTGCTGGACGTCTTGCTCAGCGGTCGCCAGATCTGCTTTTGCTTTCTCTGCGGCATTCAGGCCTTCAGCAATTTTACGCTGACGCTCATTGATGGCACCAATAAGTGGTGGCCACACGAATTTCATGCAGAACATCACAAAGATTGCAAAAGCAATGGCTTGACCGATGAGGGTAGAATTGATATTCACGTGATCACCTCTTTGTTAATGAAAAATCAGTTTCATTGATCATATTTGATAGCCAAACTTTGGCTATGGTTAAGATACAAACTTTGACTACCAAACATTTACAACTGAGCTTTCTGATTAACCTGCTAGAGGGTTAGCGAACAACAATAGCATAGCAATACCAACACCGATCATCGGAATAGCATCAAGAAGACCTGCTACGATGAACATACGAGTTTGCAGCTGTGAACCAAGTTCTGGCTGACGCGCAACGCCTTCTAGGAATTTACCACCTAGAATAGCAAAACCAATACCTGTACCTAGTGCACCTAAACCGATAAGTAGTGCTACTGCGATAACTGTGTAACCACCTAATACTGGATCCATGGATGTATCCTCATTTACCTATTGAATGTCTAATTAATGTTCAGTTGATGATGCAAGTGACATATAAACTATCGTCAGCATCATAAATACGAACGCTTGAAGTGTAATAATTAAGATGTGGAAAATAGCCCACGGTACTGATAACGCCCATTGAATCCAAAACGGCATTAGAGCAATCAGTATGAAAATCAACTCACCAGCATACATGTTACCGAATAGACGCAGACCTAAAGAGATAGGTTTCGCTATCAAAGTAACAAACTCTAAGATAAAGTTGATGGGTATTAAAATAATTTGTACGATAGGGTTTTTGGCACTAAACGGATGCAGTGTTAGCTCGCCAACAAAGCCGCCCAAACCTTTTTCCTTGATACTATAGAACAGAATCAGTATAAAGACAGAAAAAGACATGCCAAGCGTAATATTAGGATCCGTCGTTGGAACGATCTTAAAGAACACATGATGTGGATCATGTCCCATCATTGCGCCGATTTGGCCAGCAATCATAGGAATAAAATCGACGGGTAGTAAATCCATCAAGTTCATTAAGAATATCCATACAAAGATAGTCAACGCCAAAGGCGCAATCAGCTTTGAGGTACCACTATACGAATCACGAACGTTGTTATCAACGAACTCAACGATCATCTCAACCGCGGCCTGAGTTTTGCCCGGCACGCCTGAAGTGACTTTTCTAGCGACCATCCAGAAGATGGCGCAGAAAACAATGCCTAGACCAATTGACCAAAGCATAGAATCAAGGTGGATGGCTTTAAAGCCCATTGCACTAGCTTCTTCAGCAGTATAGGCAACTTTCCAGCCTTCGCCCGGCAGATAGCCGTACGTCCAGTTCGTTAAGTGGTGAGAGATATAGTCTGTTGTTGTTTGCTCGCCTGCCATAATGTCAGCTTCTTATTAATCAACGATTTAATCAACTACCAAAAATATGGTTGTCATCTGATGAGGTTTTAACGATCCTATTTGACCTGCTAGCAAGCCGATGAACCATGCTAAAGCGCTCATGTAATCAATAACATCCAACCCATAGTTCTATTACTAGTGCGCAATTTGATAACTTAAGATAAATTTTAGCTATCAAAAAAGGGCTTATGATGATTCAGTAATAGCCCTTGTATATGTACGCGAAATTATTATATCTGTGTTTACTTACTGACGCGTTTCCACGATCGACGCTTAATACAGCGTTCATAAGCAAAATATTTAGCTGCCTATATTAATGCAGCGTTGTATTCGTGTAAAGTCAATTATGACTTTTTTATGCACTGTATGAATAAGTTAGCTACTATTAACGTTTACTAACATAGCTTTGCGTGATTAATTAAATTGTAAGAATTTAATTAGAGGCAATACTGATAGCTAATAATTGGCTATCGACTCCATTATCACACGCTATACTCATTTAAACGCTCATATCACAGTCTTTATGATCATTGGCGCTGTCTTTAGACAGTTTTGTATGTTTTGACTTTCTTATGAAATCAGTCATAGAGAAGCTGGACGGCAGGGTGACTTGCCTAGCACTATTAAGCACTCAACTATTGATATAGTCATCGTCTATTAATGCTAGCGTATATGCCACAACATCCAACTGTGACTAATTTGCATTACCATAAAACCGATAAACAGCGCAGGCGCAGATAGGGGTTGTACGGTAATAAAAATTAGTGCGAAACCAAACACAGTCAATAGCCATTTGGCCATTTGACCTCGATATAGCTGGCTAACAATATGTTGGCGCGCGCGATATCCAGTGTACCAAAAGATAAAAAAAGCAAATACAGCTTGGGTAGCAAAGCTGAGTAGCGCACCAATAGCGGCGCTTTTTGCGACAGTAAGCTCACTATGTAGCCAACTGGTATCTAAAGCCCAAGCAATAATAATAAGGATAAATAATATCCACGCTTGGCGTTTGATATAGATGCCAATTTTATCTTTTTGTGTGCGTTTGGCAGGCTTGGTCATCGGTAATGTAATCCTATAGCCTTACAGCATTGGGATAAGGTGGCAATATAACATCGTCGCGACACTTTTATCCGTGAACGGCTCACTCTACAGGTGTTACCTTTTAACCAAAATAAAACGCCACTTATTATAAGGGGCATACCACCGTTAAGCAAGAAAAATATACCTTTTATCAGTGACCTAGCTGAATCACTCATAGACGTCATAGTTACTGACCAATGGATAACACCCAAAGTATTACTACATAATGGCTTCTCAAGCGTTGCAAGCCACTATGGTTAATCAGTTATCCTACGATATACATTGATAGATTTGCTGTGCCATCGTCTGCCAACCACTCACAAAGTCTTTACTATTGCTCATATCTTCAGGTTGCACAGTGGTTTTTACGGACTGTAACTTAGCGAGTAGACCTTTGGCTGGTTGACTTGGGCTAACCAGACACATTTGCTTGGCTGGACGCTTCTCATTTAGCCAGCGTATTTGGCTTGCTCGTGGTGCTAGATGGTGATCAGTGCTTAAACTGCCAACAAGCTTTAGGTTTGTACTGGATTCAATGTATTGATAAGCATCATGATAGGCCCAATAAGGCTGGGTTTGCTGCTTGCCTTTAGCTTGTTTTACGAAAGATGCCACTCCCCTATCCATTCGCTGAGCAAATTTTTGTGCATTGGCGTGATAAAGTGCTTTATATTGCGGATTAGCATGGCTATGAATCACGGCAAGGGCACGAGTCATGGCTTTGGCATTTTCAGGATCTAACCATATATGTGGATCCAAGGTGCCAGCAATAGGCTTGCCTTGGACGTCACGTAGCGGATGACGATTAAAGGCATCAAATTCAAATAAGGCAATCGCATTGGGGGCGGTATTAAGGCTTGCCGCCAAGTTATTTTCTAATGGCTCACCAAACCACACGACAAATTTACTGTCCTGAATGGCTTTAATATCGCCTGGGCTGATACTGCCATGATGACCTACCTCCCCGGCCTGCAATAACTGCTTGGCGGGCGGTGAACCTTCAGTCACTGCTTGACTCAATAAAAACAGTGGGTAGTTACTCACGCTGACTGTTGCCGCTTGTGCACTCACAGTAAAGATGCCTAATGCAACTATGCCCGTAATGAGCCATCGCTGTAGTATAATGGTTGAGCTTAAAAAATATTTGAAAACTGAGTTCATAATAGATTCTTTAATGTATGAAAGATAAAATATAAGTGGAAACATTTAGACATTATTGCCGTTGTATCTGAGTGATCATCAAGGTATCAATAAATAAGCCAAGATCATTTATCTGCTCTTATTTTTAGTATGTTATACTATAACATTATAAATTACTATAATAACAGTGCCATTTTTTTTCGTAGGAGCTTGCACCATGTCCACCAGTTTATCAGTCTGCGAACATTTACATGATGTGCAGGACTTTACGCCGCATGACGTGACCGAGCGCCTAATGGCAGCAAAAGAACAATGTCGCCTAAACGGTGCACGCTTTACCCCATTGCGCCAGCAAATATATCAATTGGTATTGGCAGCCAATAAACCTATCGGTGCATATGATTTGATCACGCAATTGCAGCAAATGCGCTTATCAGAGCCTAATAACACTGATGACAGCAGCGAAGCGCTTAACTCGCAACAGCACCCAATGAAAGCAGCATCTAAAGAAATTAGCTCTAAAAAACAAGCGCCAAAAAATGTCGCGCCACCCACTGTCTATCGCAGTCTGGAGTTTCTATTGAGTGAAGGCTTGATACATCAATTGACCTCTATCAATGCTTATGTGCCCTGCTGTCACCCACGCGCGCAGCATACCGCAGCATTTTTAATCTGCGGTCAGTGTCAGCGTGTACAAGAATGTAGCAGTGTGCCCGTACAGGAAATGATGAGTTTTGCTGAGCAAGACGTTGGCTTTATTGTGGAACGCAGTGTGATTGAGCTGAGTGGTCGTTGCCAAGCGTGCCAGTAACACACCCTGACCACTGAAGCGTAAGTCTTTGTCATCCGTTTTTTATTTGTATTACTCATTCACTTATTGGTTGTCATACTATGAGCCTGTCTACCTCACCGTCTAATCAACCGAACTTTTCCGCTGTTGATGGCAACACCATTAACACTGCGAGTAAACTGCTGAGCCTAAGCAACATCAGCTACGATATAGGGCATCAACGCTTACTCTCACATATTGATATCGACATTGCGGTTAATGAAACAGTCAGTCTTATTGGACCTAATGGCGCTGGTAAGTCAACGTTGGTTAAACTTATTTTGGGATTGATTGAGCCAACTAAAGGGCACATTAACTCTCATCAAAATTTACAGCTTGGCTATGTGCCGCAGCGCTTTGCTGTACCGCCGATATTGCCATTACGAGTCTGCGATTTATTGGCACAAGCGGATAAAAGGCGCTTAACGTCTGAGCAGCGTCAATTTATCTTTGATAACTTGTCATTGACGCACTTACTATCGCGACAAATGCTGCACCTGTCGGGTGGTGAGACACAAAGAGTCTTGCTCGCGCGCGCATTGTTAGACAAACCCAACTTATTGATTTTAGATGAGCCGATGCAAGGACTGGACCCTGATACTGAGGTTTGGCTCTATCAATTTATTGATGAGCTGCCAGAGTTTTTACGTTGTGCCATGCTGGTGGTATCGCATGATCTGCATTGGGTCATGAAAGGCAGTCGACGCGTGATTTGTCTTAATAAGCATATTTGCTGTGAGGGACAACCAAGCGAGCTTGCCATTAGTAGTGAATTTCAAAAGCTATTTGGGCATCATTATGAGCAGCCTTATGTGCATCAACCACATGCCTGTGAGCATCACGCCCCAAGCGAACTATAATCATTAGGGCGCTTTGAACATTCACAAATATAAAATATATCGAAGCTTAATACATCAAACACATATCGAGCTTTATAAAAACTTTTACGGATATTTATTATGACTGCTTGGTTAGCCATCATTGCCCCCGCTTGGATCGCTGGCAGTATTTTAGCGCTACTATCAGCGCCTTTAGGTTGCTTAGTCTTGTGGCGACGTATGGCCTTTTTTGCTGATGCTTTAGCACATGGTACCTTGCTTGGCGTAGCTTTAGCAGTATGGTGGCAATTACCTATGGGCATTGGCATTGCCTTGGTCAGCGTCATGGTGGTGCTAGGGCTGGTATTAATCGATGATGAGCGCCTGCCTGTCGATGCGGTTTTGGCGGTCGTGGCGGTGTCATTATTATGCTTAGGCTTATTGGCTTTGACCCAGTTGACTGACCAACAAGCAAACGTACTGGGGTTTTTATTTGGTAATTTGCTAGAGCTTGATTGGGCAGATTTGCCCTTACTTGCCAGTAGCGTGCTGGTAGGGCTCGGTCTACTTATGTATATATGGCCTGCACAAATTAAGCTTGCCACTCATGAAGCACTGGCGCGTATTCAAGGTGTTAATCCGACACGCCAGCGGCTGTTCTTTATGGGCGTATTGGCGGGATTTTGTGCGATTGCCCTGCAAGCGGTTGGTAGTTTACTAATCAGCGGTTTATTGGTATTACCAGCATTAACGGCACGTTTGTGGTCATCATCGCCAAAACAAATGGTCGTTATATCGCTACTGATCGCACAGCTTGGCGTGACACTAGGTGTTTGGGGAAGCATCTGGCTAGATATTCAGACAGGACTTGCTATCGTATTAATATTAGCCATTTTATTTTTTATCGCGCTGATTTTCTCAAAGCTCAGTACTGCAAAAATTTGGTCAGCGCGCCGTTAGACACATTATCATACGCATAAAGCCGCTGGTTTTTTTATCCTCTTATCCAACTTTATTTCATCAATATGATAGAGCTTTCATTTACTTTATGTTATAAACTTGCCCTAATACCATCGACATACTAGCGGCGTCAAGCCAAAAAACATATTGGTCAGACCAAAATTTATTAGTCTACTCGATGCAGGACATCTATTTATCTATCATTCGTTTTAACAGCATCACTTATTTCGATTCGATGAGGGACTGACCTAATGCTAAGCTATCCTGTTAATAACATTAGCACACCAGATGAACAGGTAAACATACTACAAATCACAGATTTGCATTTATCAACGCCTGTTTCTTCTAGTGTTGATGGCGATACTAACAATAGCGAAGCCACTGTCTGTCAGCAGTGCTTTGAAACAGTACTACAGCAAGCTTTGAGTAGCGACATTCGCTGCGATTTGATTATCGTGACTGGCGACTTAGTCAATGAAGTCAAACCCGCTATTTACGATCATATTTTTGAGGTATTGCAAGCGACCCATATTCCTTTTGCTTGTATCGCAGGCAATCATGATGTAACGGATGAGATAGGCAGTGACTTACCATTCTTTGAGCGCGAACTGATTGCTCAGCCTGCCGACCCGCGCTTGCTAAGCCGGCATGTCATTGAGACTGATCGTTGGCAGCTGTTGTTATTAGACTCATCCATCACGGGCAAAGTCGCGGGCGAGATAACGCCTACCGATATTGACTGGGTATGCGAGAGACTCGGAGCCTGTGATAAGCCTGCGCTGATTGCTCTACATCATCATGTCATTCCCGTAGGCTCTGACTGGATTGACACGCATATGGCAGAGAATAGTGAGGCCTTTTGGCAGCATCTGTTAGGATTTGACCATCTCAAGGTCATTATCAGTGGTCATACGCACCAAGAGCAGGTTCGCCATCGTCAAGGAGTCACGGTCTATAGTACGCCATCTACTTGCTACCAGTTCAAGCCTTATGAGAATGATTTTTCCTATGATAAAAGCGTCCCGCCCGGTTACCGTTGGTTGCAATTAGCCAACAATGGAAAGGTTGCAAGCTGGGTAGAAAGACTGGATACTTGACGCCCAGATTTATTGGGACAAATACTGATGTGAGCCCTTATATTGCAAGCTATTGACTGATATTTCTGATTTCAGAATACAATGACTGGCACGGTAAAAACGACATGATGATGAAAAATGACTTCATTATTATCAGAAACAATGATACAACGTATAAAACGAAATGAGGACTGCCTAGTATCTGGTATTAGGTAGAATTATAATAGCTAGGATGGCTAAATCGATCACAGCTAAGTCTTCACAGTCAGTGATTTGTCGCATTATTAAGACAACGCTATTTAAATAAAAATATGCATAACCATATACCCGACCATTGATAGATTGCTTTGAGCATATCAAGATAACTGTACTATTAGATCCGCTGTGTTACTTGTGTTACCAAGTGGTAAAACGTTTTATAAAGGGACAAATTATAGCGTTTATGACATTGATAGCGTCTTGTCTTTTGATACGTCGTTTTATTGAATTAATTTGAAAAAAGTAGGATACCCATATGAGCACCCTGACCACGAATCCAAGTGAAGCTAAGTTTACTCCTTATGTGCCTGCCAAAGACGAAGAGTACATGTCTGATGCGCAGTTAGAGCACTTTAAGGCTATATTATTGGATTGGAAGAGCCAACTGATTGGCGAAGCGGATCGCACCAAGACTTATATCCAAGACGAGTCCAGTGCTATGCCAGATATCAATGATCGCGCCACCCAAGAAGAAGAGTTTGCCCTCGCATTGCGTACGCGTGACCGTGAACGTAAGCTCATTCGCAAAATTGATAAATCTATGTCAGAAATTGAAAATGATGATTATGGATTTTGTGAAACTTGCGGCGTAGAGATTGGTCTGCGTCGTCTCGAAGCGCGCCCAACGGCTACCCAGTGTATCGATTGTAAAACCCTGTCTGAGATTAAAGAACGCCAAAATCAAGGCGCTTAAGCGAATTACGATTCATCTCAATAGTAGAATGTAAGCATAAGCGACCATAACATGGTCGCTTATTGCGTTTTAGCTGGCTGGTTTTTAGTCAATAAATCATGGCTGATACAGAGCTTTAAGCTTGCTTATATTGATTTGCTAACAAAACAGACTCATTTCACAAATATCTTTTTACGGATATATTTATTATTCTATCTTCTACCTTTTTTACCGATAATTTCCTACTTTGAAAACTAACCTTATTCCTATGCCCACTCCAATCATACCAGTACAGCCGATTGGTCGTTTTGCTCCCTCACCGACTGGTGAACTGCATCTTGGCTCATTGACGACTGCGCTTGCCAGCTTTTGCCATATAAAATCCATTGGTGGTAAATGGCTACTGCGTATTGAAGACACTGATACCGAACGCTGTGATCAGCAATTTACTGAGCAAATCTTGATTGATTTGGAAGTGCTTGGATTGTACTGGGACGGTGATATCATTTATCAATCTGAGCGTATTGATATTTATAATGATTATCTACACTCAGCCCTGCATCCGCTCACTTATGGTTGTCAGTGCTCGCGTAAAGATTTGGAGCAATACTGGGCGCAAGAAGAGCTGAGCCCATCTTATGATGCTAACCCATTGCAACCAAACAGGAAGCGCTATCCACGCTGCTGCGTCAGCGCTGACCTTGATAGAGAGCAACATAAGCTACGCATACAGCTACCGAATTATAAGATTGGTTTTAACGACGGTATTCAAGGATTGCAGTGGGATAACCCTCAGCAGACATTGGGTGATATGGTAGTGCGTCGCCAAGATGGTATGATCAATTATATTTTGGCTGCTAGCCTTGATGATGGACTGCAACAAGTGACACATATTATGCGCGGTCTAGATATCCTACCCATGACGACAGCGCAAATCAGCATCATGGATGCCGCACGCTTACCTGCCATCGATCATTGGTATCACTTGCCACTGATATGTCATGCTGATGGACAAAAACTCTCCAAGCAAAACCTAGCACAACCCATTGATACACGAGATCCAAGTAAACTTATCGCCAATGCTTTACAACTATTACAGCAACCAGCCGTTGATAGAGACACACCTACTCGTATGTTAAAGCAAGCCATTGCTCAATGGGGCAGTACGCCGCTACAAGGCAAGCAACAGTTAAATATGCCCAATGAATAAAAGTCAGCTAGCAAAAAGCGCCACTATTTAGCGACGCTTCTTTGGATAATGCCAGTCATGATGCATCGAGCCTATAACTAATGCTCAACCTATCAATAATAACGGCATTGGCTTTTTTCGATTTCAGGGCTTTCTTTATAAATTTTTAGCAATAACGCAACCATCACCAAACTAATCAACATTGATGAGCCTCCATAACTGAAGAATGGCATGGTCAATCCTTTGGTTGGAATCGCGCCCATATTCATCGCCGCATTGATAATTGTCTGCGCTATGAACACCACACCGATACCAAAGGCGGTATAACTCATACGCATCTGCCGACGTTTGAGCGCGTTATAACTGATACGCATCGCGCTACCGATAATCAGCGCTTCGAGCACCAATACCATGGTAACCCCAACAAAGCCTAACTCTTCCCCTGTAATGGCTAATAGAAAATCAGTATGTGCCTCGGGCAAATGCGACAGTTTTTGTACGCTCTCACCATAACCAACGCCTGTAAATTGTCCACGACCAAAGGCAATCAAACTGCGTGCCAGCTGATAATCCGTGTCTTGCACATCATCAAACGGATCCATAAATGACATCACACGTACCAATCGGTACTGCGCTGTCGTCACCATCAATACCGCACCACCGATGGCAGCCGCGCCCAGTGCTAAAAAGTGCTTGTAAGGCGCACCAGCAATATAAAAAATTGCAAAGATGGTACCTAAAATAACGACAAAAGAACCAAAATCTGGCTGTGACAATAGCAGCATGGTGATGAGTGCCACCACCAACATAATCCGTAAAAAACCGTCTAAGCCGTTACGAACTTCAAAAGAGCGACGCACCACAAAATCAGAGACAAAGACAATCATCACCAACTTGGCCAACTCTGCCACCTGAAAATTAAATACCCCTAGGTTCAGCCAACGCTTGGAGCCGTTAATAGGCGTACTAAATAGGGTTGCCACTAGCAGCATGCCAGTGATACCCAGTAAGATAAATTGGGTTTCAGTCTTATATAGTGTTCGCAAAGACACGCTGTAATAAGAAACCGTAGCGACCGTCAAACCGATCATCATATACAGCAGCTGGTTTTTGAAAAAGTGCAGCTCTGTCATGCCGCGACTGAGCGCAAAAGGAATAGAAGCGGAAGCCACCATCAATAAACTGAGCACCAACATACAGCCAACACTCGATAGGAGAATGGCGCGTGCTGACGGCATAGAAAGAATACCATCTGAGCCAGATGCTTGCTTCAGTTGGGACGAGGAACGAAAAAGAGAAGAGAGCGCCATAATTTTATATACACTAACGAACGAAAAAACACGGCGTCTATTAAACGCCACCGTTTAAAAAATAGAAAATAGACAGTACCAGACAGATTACTAAGCAAATAAGCTGACCATTCATGTTGCTGACTGGCTATGATTGACAGTAGCAGCAATCTATAAGCAAAACAATCATTTATACAGAAAATGCGCGCGCGTCGTAAAATTCAATACAGGGCAATCCTATTGCATTGCTCTTATTCTTTATTAAATACTGAGTTCTTTATTAAATGCTGAGATTCGCTAAGCACTTATCATGCAAAGGCTTAAATCACCAAACCTTTTATTCCGCAGTCATCATATCTGACGACTCAGTTGCTAATTGACCAACCAACTGACTGAAATGCTCACCGCGAGCTGCGTAGCCACTATATTGATCAAAGCTGGCACAAGCAGGTGACAATAGCACCGCTTGCACTTGCGATAGGCTGCTTGCCGTGACTTGTTGAATGGTTGTAAAGGCATTTTCTAAAGTTTGGCATTGATGTAACGCCACATCGGCGCTTATCTTAGCTGCGCGCAGATGCTGTTCAATCAGCGGCGCATCTTCACCAATAAACAGTACTTGGCTAACATACTGATTGATAAACGGCGTCAATTCACCAAACTGTTGACCTTTACCTTGTCCACCCAAAATCAATAGTAGCTTGCCATCTTTTGGCGCATAGACTGCGCCCAGTCCTTCGATAGCTGCCATCGTTGAGCCGATGTTGGTGCCTTTTGAATCATTAAAATAATCAATGTCTGCAGCATTTGCCACATACTGGCAACGATGCTCAAGTCCAGTAAACTGCTGTAAGGTATTCAACATACTGCCCAATGGCAAACCAGCAAGTTCGCCTAACGCTAAGGCTGCCTGTGCATTAAGCAGATTATGACGACCTTTAATCAACAGTTTATCTGCCGACAGTAGTTTTTCTGTACCGTGGGCAAGATAAATCTGGCCTTCAGGAGTAGTAATAAGACCATATTGACCTTTATCAGGAGCATGTATACCGGTACTCACTCTGGGCAAATTATCAGCCACTAGCGGACGCGTCAATGCGTCTTCGCGATTGATAACCACGGACTTAGCACCCTGAAAGATACGATGTTTGGCTTGATGGTAGCCCAGCATATCGCCGTGGCGATCTAAATGGTCAGGCGACATATTTAGAACCGTCGCCACTTGCGCGCCCAAATTGGTCACCGTCTCTAACTGAAAGCTCGACAGCTCAAGTACCGCCAGTTCCATATCAGTATTATCAAGCAAGGTCAGCGCTGGCACGCCAATATTACCGCCGACACCAACATTGACACCAGCATCCGCGGCCATTTGCCCGACCAAGGTGGTCACGGTGCTCTTAGCATTAGAGCCAGTAATCGCCACTATCGGTACGGTACAAGCCTCACAAAATAGCTGAATGTCACTAACCACGGGAATATTCGCTTGGCGGGCAGCGGCGACAGCTTCGGTAGCAAGAGAGATACCGGGGCTTATAACAATACGTGCCGCTTGCTGCAAGAGCTCGGCGTCAATCGTACCAAATTGGCGAATACTAATCTCCGCGGGTAGTTGATCTGCTAAGCTAGGTGTCACCTGAGCATCAGTAACAGCAACCTGATAGCCTTGATTGGCCAAATAGCGCGCAACTGATAACCCAGATTGTCCCAAACCGACCACGACTTGTAGACCACTGCCTTTGTGAAGTAAGGCGTCTGTTGCAGCGTTGGTGGTCATATTTATTCCTTCTGTTGGACGAGCAAAATGGCATCAAACAAACCTAGTCTATAAAGAAGCAAAATGATGCCGTCAAGATGAGACGCATCATAACGGTATCGTTCAGATTTCGGTACTGGTTTTTTATGACGATGTGCTATTATGCGCCTGTTTTTATATTAAGTGGCTAATGCTATAATAGTTGCCTTAATCTGTAAGTGACTGGGTATTTACCCAAGCATTTTAGTTTAGCATGTTGTCACAGTTAGCACGCTATTGTCACTTCTGTTTGGCAAAGTTACTACTATAGACGGGTCATGTCGAGCGGCTATTTTTATTTGATAAATTATTTATTACCCTCTACCGCAGCATATCATTGCTGACGCTATTCGTTATTCGTTATTGTAGGTGCTCTTATAAACGCCCTGCTTTAAGCACCTTATTTTAACTATTTTTTATGTAATCTCACTAAATTTATCATCGTATCAATTATTGGTGAGCGTATTAGCGATACCAGTAAGTAAATCAGTAGACCTACTTATTAGTGACCTTTAATAATTCAATACCGCAATATGACACAGCACATGTTGCCGTAAAAGCAAGATGAATAGCTACTTTTATAGCGACGCGATCATTTTATGAATGAGTAATGATTACTTTTTTGCCTCTAACCCTATGCAGTTTACTTATGACATCTTTTATTGATAACTTACGTGACGAGTGGTTTTCCAATGTTCGCGGCGACGTTTTATCCGGTTTGGTCGTTGCCTTAGCGCTGATTCCTGAAGCCATTGCCTTTTCTATTATCGCAGGTGTTGATCCAAAAGTCGGCTTGTATGCCTCATTTTGTATCGCGGTCGTGATCAGTTTCGTCGGTGGTCGTCCAGGCATGATTTCGGCAGCAACTGGAGCAATGGCACTGGTGATGGTTGACTTAGTCGCCGAGCATGGTTTGCAGTATTTGCTAGCTGCCACCTTATTGTGCGGTGGGATTCAGATTATAATGGGTATTCTAAAGCTCGGTAATTTGATGCGCTTTGTGTCGCGCTCGGTAGTCATTGGCTTCGTCAATGCGCTCGCGATATTGATCTTTGCCGCCCAGCTGCCTGAGCTTAACCCAATGACGGAACGTGTTGGCATGACGGTTTATATCATGACAGCGGCGGGTTTAGCGATTATCTACTTGTTTCCGCTGATTCCTAAAATCGGTCGCGTGATTCCGTCACCGCTGATCTGTATCGTTGGTTTGACCGCTGTCGCCATGTATATGAATCTTGATATTCGTAATGTCGGCAGTATGGGCGATTTGCCTGATTCATTACCGATGTTCTTATTACCTGACATTCCCTTGAACCTAAATACTTTACTGATCATCGCGCCTTACTCTATCGCACTTGCCATCGTTGGGTTATTAGAATCGATGATGACAGCGACTATCGTCGATGATTTGACAGATACGCCAAGCGATAAAAACCGCGAGTGTCGCGGTCAAGGGATTGCCAACGTCGTATCAGGTTTCTTCGGTGGCATGGCAGGCTGTGCCATGATTGGTCAATCTATGATCAACGTCAAATCTGGCGGACGTACGCGTCTGTCCACTTTGATGGCAGGTATCGTACTGCTCATTATGGTAGTGTTTTTAAGTGAATGGGTCAGTCAAATTCCCATGGCGGCACTGGTCGCTGTGATGATTATGGTCTCCATTGGTACTTTTAACTGGCAGTCTATTCGCGAATTTAAAACGCATCCGATGTCATTTAATATTGTCATGCTAGCGACTGTTTTGACCACAGTATTTACGCACAACCTAGCTTATGGTGTAGGCGTGGGCGTGCTGCTATCGGCGCTGGCGTTTGCCAATAAAATTGGTCAATTCTTAACTATATTTAGCGAATATGATGAGAGTACTAATACCCGTTATTATTATGTGCAAGGACAAGTATTCTTTGCTTCTACGACCCAGTTCTTAAACAGCTTCGATACCAAAGAAGCTTTAGACAGTATTCAAATTGATGTCAGCCAAGCGCATTTTTGGGATGTCAGTGCCGTAGACACCTTGGACAAATTGGTCATGCGCTTGCAACGTGAGGGCATTGATGTCAAAGTGGTGGGACTCAATAATGCGAGCCGAACACTGATTGATCGCTTCTCTATCCACGATCGCCGAGATATTGGCTTATTGGATTAAACAAAGCCACGTCTATTTATTGAGCTAATATTGATTAACCGCTCATAAATAGACAGTTGAATAAACAGCTGCATTGGTGCAAAGGGTTGGGCATAAGCATTATCGCCCAACTCTTGAGCCAAGCAGCTGTCTTTTTATTCTGTTTTTTTAATATTGGAATAATGTGGTGGTCTTATGAGTAATTTGAAACCAGATAGTGTGATTGCCTGCTTGGACTGCCCAGACCACGTGCAAGCAGTGTTAGAAGCCAGCATGTGGGCCGCGACTCGTCTACAAGCACCTGTTGGACTGTTGCATTCTGTACCGAGCTTACAACAAAAAGCGGCGGTGAATTATTCAGGCTGCCTGAATATCGATGATGAAAACATGCTGCTTGAGCAATTCACCACCAAGGAGCACTTGAGTAATTGTGAGCTAAAAGCCCAAGGCAAGCTTTTGCTTCATCAAGC
This sequence comes from Psychrobacter sp. UBA6739, assembly GCF_002453835.1. NCBI lineage: Bacteria > Pseudomonadati > Pseudomonadota > Gammaproteobacteria > Moraxellales > Moraxellaceae > Psychrobacter > Psychrobacter sp. UBA6739. Next base: position 5,814 of record NZ_DKHR01000021.1, on the reverse strand, counting down.
TACCACCTATTGCGAACAGCAGCGACAAAAACTAAAAACATATACCCTGCATCGCCATGAACACCTCAATGAAAGTATCGATTACGTCGATGACAAAGCACAATTGATCGTTATAGGTCACAATGTCACCTGCAAATCGACATTGAGCCAGTTAATTAGAGTCAGTCACTGCCCCATTTTGGTGACTCATGCACCATTTTTGCCCCCTACGACCGCTTTATTTGCTTTTGACAACAGTCCTACTTCACATAAATTGCTCAATTGGCTCTGCAAAACCTCACTGGTGCGCGCATTAACCGTTCATATCGTGATGGTCGGTAAAGAAAACTCTGAAAATTGCGATGCGCTACGTGAAGCTTATGCGCGGCTCAAACAAGCAGGCATTAAGTCTAAAAAAGCCTTGCTGGACTGCCGTGATGTCACTTCGGCTTTGAATTATTATCAAAATGAGAATGATATCGGTATGCTGATGACCGGTGCCTTTGGCCAATCTCGTCTGCGTGAACTTCTAAAAGGTAGCGACACAAAAAAGCTGCTCGGTAGCACCAAAACCCCCTACCTACTCTTCCCAAAGGTATAGGCTTTAGCCGATCTACACAGCCACCCCTCTCTCTTTGAGCGCAGAGCCTATACATCCATGTTAAGCTCTGCCGCTTACCGTATCACACAATTTTCCCTACTTTCTCCTCAAGTGATTCGTTTCATATACGAAACTAGGTTAGCAAATCATCACAGGAAATAGATGGATGGTCTCCCCAAGCACCTAAAAAGTTGGTTATAATAAAGTTTTCGTCAGTTCAACGCTAAAGGTTAATTCGCATTCTCTATGCTCATAATGATGGTTTATACCATTGCAGCATAACCAGTATTTTTTGCCATAACTATGGCTGTTTTTGAACAAACAAATCCAATCTTACCTGTCCCCCTTGAGTAAATTGGCACAGTTCTTGAATGACTAATAGTAAGCATGGCAGCGATACGATGCACCACAATGCTTCGATCAACCTGCGGCATCACACAAATAAGGAATATTTTATGAAGCTAATCACTGCGATCTTAAAACCGTTTAAGCTCGATGATGTACGTGAAGCGCTTTCTGACATCGGTGTTAAAGGCGTCACTGTTACTGAAGTCAAAGGTTTCGGTCGCCAAAAAGGTCACACAGAACTCTATCGCGGCGCAGAATACGTGGTGGACTTCTTACCTAAAGTAAAAGTCGAAGTGGCTGTTATTGATGAGATGGTCGAACCTGCTATCGAAGCCATCACTCGCATCGCTAGCACGGGCAAGATTGGTGACGGCAAAATCTTTGTCACTGCACTTGAGCAAGTTATTCGTATTCGTACGGGCGAGACAGGCCCTGACGCTATCTAACGCGCAAGGCCATATAGACACAGATTTATAGATCATACTGATAGCTGTATTGCATCAATTCAAGGGGGAATTAATATGCAAAATCAAATCTTCGAGCTCCAGTACGCACTTGATACATTTTACTTTTTAATGTGCGGGGCGCTCGTCATGTGGATGGCAGCAGGCTTCACCATGTTAGAAGCTGGACTCGTCCGCTCAAAAAACACCGTTGAGATTTTAACCAAAAATATCGCACTTTTTGCCACAGCTTGTACCATGTACATGATATGCGGCTATGCCATTATGTATGGTGGCAACCTATTCTTGAGCAGTATCGCGGGTAATGAAACGCTGGTAGCAGATGCTCTAGCAGCCTCCGCTGAAAACGGTTTTGACGGTGATTCTGTTTACTCCGCTGCGTCTGATTTTTTCTTCCAAGTGGTGTTTGTTGCAACCTGTATGTCGATCGTTTCAGGAGCGGTGGCTGAGCGCATGAAGCTGTGGTCGTTCTTATTATTTGCTGTGGTGATGACTGGTGTCATTTATCCATTAGAGGGTAGCTGGACGTGGGGTGGCAATGATGTATTTGGGATGTTCAATTTAGGCGACATGGGTTTTTCTGATTTTGCAGGTTCTGGTATCGTCCATATGGCGGGTGCTGCGGCTGCATTAGCAGGGGTATTATTATTAGGTGCACGTAAAGGCAAGTATGGCCCTAATGGTGAAATACGCGCCATTCCAGGTGCTAACTTACCACTGGCAGCGCTTGGAACACTTATTCTCTGGATGGGTTGGTTCGGTTTCAATGGCGGCTCGGTGCTAAAACTGGGTGATATTGCCAGTGCTAACTCGGTTGCTATGGTGTTTTTGAATACCAATGCAGCAGCGGCAGGCGGTGCAATTGGTGCTTTAATAATAGCACGCATCATCTTTGGCAAAGCTGACTTAACCATGCTCTTAAATGGTGCACTCGCAGGATTAGTCGCTATCACGGCAGAACCCTCAACCCCATCTGCATTACAAGCAACACTGTTTGGTTTGATCGCTGGCGTTATCGTTGTGCTATCTATCTTAGCATTGGATAAAATAAAAATAGATGATCCAGTGGGTGCTATCTCAGTTCATGGTGTAGTCGGTCTGTTCGGTCTGCTTATCGTACCAATTACCAATCCAGCAGCATCGTTCGTAGGTCAGATTGCTGGTGCAGCCACTATCTTTACTTGGGTATTCATCGCCAGCTTAATCACTTGGGCAGTTATCAAATTAGTGATTGGTCTGCGTATCTCTGAAGAAGATGAGTATGAAGGTGCGGATATAGCAGAGTGTGGTATGGAAGCATATCCAGAATTTGTGAGATAAGCTCTGAAGCCAATATTAAAATATATGTAATAAAAATCCCGCATTACCAAAAGGTATTGCGGGATTTTTATTTATAAATATTAGGTCTAATGTTAAAAATAAACGATAGGTTTATTTCTTTTTCCACGTTTGACTGCGTGAGAATGGACCGATATAACCTTTTAGATTTAAGGTGTTGCCACTCAAGTTTGCGGTCATACGATAGTCTTTGCCTTTTTCAGGATCAGTGATCGTACCACCACTATATTTGCCACCACCATCAGACTTTAAACCTTTAATAATGGTCGTACCAACGTGCTTTTTGCCTTTGGCTGAGTTGGTAGCAATAAGCGTACCTGTTAGTACACCGTTTGACTCAGTAATCTTTACGGTACCTTTTGGCTTACCTTCATCAAATGTCTGCCACGTGGTATTGGCTAAAGGATCAGCGGCGAATGCCATGCTTGCTAAACTGATACCTGCAACAGCTAGAGTGGTTTTGGTAAATAATTTCATAGACTGATTCCCTTCATACAATGATTACTCGAAACGTTATGTTTCTGATCTCCTAGGCTTATCCTTCGCTAAAATCCCTATTAACAGCTATGCGACTTTCTACTCTTTGGGAGTGGTTATCGCATCTAAAAAAACTGCTCATCAAAATTTTATACGACATAAGCGATGTCTTGACTCATTATAAGCAATTTTAAGCTTTTGCCTAGTAATTTTTTTATAGTTTATTATTTCTATAAAAATTGAACTATATCAAATAGTTATAAAAAAGGATTGTCGATATTTTTATCCAACCGGTCATCTTTTTCTTTTGACTTATGCTGACTATTATTGTAAATGGAATTATTTTCAAATGCCTGAATAATCTTGCTTGTTAGCTCATGTAACTGTTGTGCTTGCTCATATCCAGTAGCATCAAGAGTCAAATCAATATCGCCATATATAATAATTTTATCTGTTTGGTTTTCGATGATAAGCTCACCGATTTGCATGCTTTGGTGGTCATTGGCAAATGGATCAATCATTTGATTCTCCTTTTTATTAACGATATCTTGCGTAATTTTTGGATTTTTTGTGCCTTTTATTATATATAGACTCGTGTCACAAAGGCATTATGCTTGCAATTGGGCGATTACCCACTCAAGAATCGCCCAAACAAACAGCATCCAAGCCGGCTCTTCTGTTGGCTCATCGGGCAACTCGGAGCTTTCACCCGCCTTTAATGGCAGATCAAATGCCTGTGTTTTAGTTTTGGCATCCAAGACGGGCAGCACATCGATACCAATTCTAGTCGAGAGTTCATCAACACTAATAACCTCTATGCGCTCCGACTCATCATTGGGTGCATAATAGACCCCTGCTTGATTAATCGCTGGTATATAGACGGCTTTAAAGAAATGACTGGGCACCAGTACACGATCTGCCAGTTGCTTGGTTGTTTTGCCAGTAAAGGCTACTCCTGTAATGCTATAAACTTCTCCATATTGCTGGGTCAAATAGCGAGTGGCTGATTCGATATTACGCCAGATATAGCGATTGTTACGCGGTGACTGCGGGGCGATATTGGCAAGGCTAAAGCTATCATATTGTTGACTGCGATTCGCCATATCGGCATTGGGCGCTAAATGCCCGCGATCATAGCCAGAGCCTGAATAGTCGGACAATGAGGCGCGTACGGATTTTGGTAACCTACTTTCTTCATGAAAGCTGTCTTCACGATCGATTTCTTTTGCTTGTTGTAAACGCTTGCGATCCAAATATTCTGCCGACCAAAGCGGTGTACGCGATACGCCAGAATACATAACGGCAAAACCATCCATGCATAAAGCTTGGGTTTTGTTGCTTAGCTTGGTATTGATAAACTCAGGATAGACACCGCCATAAAAGGACTCGCTACACTGAGTAAAGTCATCAGCATGCGCTGAAGTTATACTTACGACCACCGCCATCACGGTCATTGTAATACTGTTTTTCAAACGGGCATTGAGCCTACCGAAACTTATCATTCAACTTTCAACCATCTATGCTTGTCATTACGTATACGCTATCGTAGCAGGCGTTTGTAAATAAAGAAAGATAAGGTGCAAGTCGTGACATTCTAGACAGTATCCGCTATACTAAGCCGTCTAAAAACGGTGAAGTGGGTGAGTGGCTGAAACCGCACGCCTGGAAAGTGTGTATGCGTTAATAGCGTATCGAGGGTTCGAATCCCTCCTTCACCGCCAATCTTATAAAATGCTAGTTTTCCTACCTATTCCCATACACTCCCATATACCTCTGCAACCCTCTATAAATAACGCGTCTAGCGTTTTTTTTATGCCTAGCGTTTTCCTAAGCTGTCCGAGAATAACCCACCTATCCCGTGGCTTGTGTTGGTCTATTTGTTGGTTTATGATTCTATTAGACCTCAAAAAGACCATCATTTAAGTTTTATGATTTAGCATTAGACCAACGTATTTGTTACATCTATTGATTTATATAGCTTACAGCCATAGGGAATAGACCAACATGTTAAGCGATAGTAAGATCCGCAAGCTTAAACCTAGTGAGAAATGCACACCTTCGCGTCCTGACAAATATAGTGATCAGCAAGGGCTACAGCTTTTGGTACGCAGTACAGGCACAAAGACATGGATAAGGGCCTATCGCTTCGATGGCAAGCAGACTCGCCTCACACTTGGCACCTACCCCATCATGTCACTTGCTGAAGCTAGACAAGCCAATACTGAGATTAAGGCGCTATTAGCAGATGGTATCGATCCAAAAAATAAAAAGCGTCAAGACAAGCTTGCTAATATCCACGCGCATAAATTCAAAGACTACGCCTTAGATTGGCTCGCTGAGCGTCAGCGTAACGTCAAGCCGCGTACCTATCAGCAAGACTTTAACCGTATGCATAAAGACGTGCTGCCACACTTTGAAGGCATTGCACTAAAAGATGTGAGCTTTGAAGATTGCCGAGCAATGGCAGATGAGATCGAAAAGCGTCTGAACAAGAACGGTGAGCCACCACGTGAAGTGACTAGACGCACGATTGACCTGATTTCTAATGTTTTAAGACGTGCCAAACGCGAACGCATCATCGACCAAAACCCAATCGATGATTTAAAG